>JAYSWK010000403.1:0-1520 GCA_043718085.1 Rhodobacterales bacterium | reverse complement strand
TCCAGCGTCACCGTCCAGAGGCGCGTGGCGTGCATGTAAGATGTGCTGTCGAACTTGCCGTCGCGGTAGAAATTCAGCAGGTTCATCGACGCAAGATTACAAGCAGTATCATCAAGGAACATGTATTCCGAGCATGGGTTCGAGCCCCGGATCGCGCCATCTTCGGGGCAGGTGTGCCAGGCGTTGACGGTGTCGTGAAACTGGATGCCAGGGTCTGCGCAGGCCCAGGCGGCATGGCCGATCTGGTCCCAAAGTTCGCGGGCGCTGACAGTCTGGGCCACTTTGCCATCGGTGCGGCGGATCAGCTCCCACGGAGCGTCGTCCTTGACCGCCTTAAGGAAAGCGTCGGTGACGCGGACCGAGTTGTTCGAGTTCTGGCCCGACACGGTCATGTAGGCTTCTGAATCCCAGTCGGTGTCATAGGTCGGGAATTCGATCGAGGTGAAGCCCTGCTTGGCATATTGCAGGATGCGGAAGGTATAGGTGTCGGGGATCATCGCCTTCTTGGCGCCCTTGATGGCGGCCTTGAGGGCGGGGTTCTTCAAGGGATCAACGCTGTCTTCCGACGACCCATCCCAGGTGCGGATGGCCGCAAAAATGTCGTTCAGACGGGCTTCATGGGCCTTGGAACCTGCGACCAGCGAGGCGACTTTCTGCTCCTCGATGACCTTCCAGTTGATGAAGGCTTCGATATCGGGGTGATCCATGTCGCAGATCACCATTTTCGCCGCGCGGCGCGTGGTGCCGCCCGACTTGATGGCGCCGGCCGACCGGTCGCCGATCTTGAGGAACCCCATCAGGCCCGACGACTTGCCGCCGCCCGACAGACGCTCGCCCTCGCCGCGCAGCGACGAAAAGTTGGTGCCGGTGCCCGAGCCGTATTTGAACAGACGCGCCTCGCGCACCCACAGATCCATGATGCCGCCGTCGCCCACCAGGTCGTCCTTGACCGATTGGATGAAGCAGGCGTGCGGCTGGGGGTGTTCATAGGCGCTGGTCGACTTGGTCAGAACGCCCGTGGCGTGGTCGACATAATAATGGCCCTGTGCCGGACCATCGACGCCGTAGGCCCAATGCAGGCCGGTGTTGAACCATTGCGGCGAGTTCGGCGCGGCCATCTGGCGGGCCAGCATGAAGCGCATTTCGTCGTAATAGGCCTGGGCGTCGCCTTCGGTTGTGAAATAGCCGCCCTTCCAGCCCCAATAAGTCCAGGCCCCGGCCATGCGGTCGAACACCTGCTTGGCCGAGGTTTCCCCGACCATGCGTTCGGCAGCGGGCAGGGTGGCCAGCGCGGCCTCGTCCGGGACCGAGCGCCACAGGAATTTGGGCATGCCCGCTTCCTTGACACGCTTCAGGCGGGCGGGAACGCCGGCTTTGCGGAAATATTTCTGCGCCAGAACATCGGCGGCCACCTGGCTCCAGCCTTCGGGCACCTCGACCGCGTCATTGTGAAAGACGATCTTGCCATCGGGATTGCGTATCTCTGATGTGGTCAGGTTGAACTGGGTGGTGCCATAGGC
>JAYSWK010000402.1:0-1521 GCA_043718085.1 Rhodobacterales bacterium | reverse complement strand
GCACCTTGTGCATCTCGTCTCAGGTCGGCTGCACGCTGACCTGTTCTTTTTGCCATACCGGCACGCAAAAACTGGTCCGCAACCTTACAGCGGGCGAGATTGTTGGCCAGGTCATGCTGGCCCGCGACGATCTGGGCGAATGGCCGGTCAAGGGCCAGCCCAAGCCCGAGGTCCGCCTGATCAGCAATGTCGTCCTGATGGGCATGGGCGAGCCGCTTTACAATTTCGACAATGTCCGTGATGCGATGCGCGTCGTGATGGATGACGAGGGCATCGCCCTCGGCCGCCGCCGCATCACCCTGTCCACCAGCGGCGTTGTGCCCGAAATTGCACGGACTGCCTCTGAAATCGGCTGCCTTCTGGCCGTCAGTTTCCATGCCACGACCGATGAGGTGCGCGACAAACTGGTGCCGATCAACAAAAAGTGGAACATCGCAACCCTGCTGGATGCCTTGCGCAGCTATCCCAACCTGTCGAACTCCGAGCGGATCACCTTCGAATATGTGATGCTGGACCATGTGAATGACAGCCCCGAGGATGCCCGGCGCCTGGTGGAATTGCTGCGGGGCATTCCGGCCAAGGTCAACCTGATCCCCTTCAACGAATGGCCGGGCGCGCCTTACAAACGTTCGTCCGGCAACCGCATCCATGCTTTTGCCGACATCATCCACAACGCAGGCTACGCCAGCCCGATCCGCACCCCGCGCGGCGAAGACATCATGGCGGCCTGCGGACAGCTGAAATCGGCAACCGAAAAGACGCGCAAATCGGTGCAAAAGGCAGGGGGCTGACCGTGGCCTGGTTCAATAGGTTTCGCAAACCGGACGGCACGGTGGACCGCTTCCGGATCGAGGGCAAGAGCCGGATCAGCGTTGGAGCCTTCAGCTATGGCGATGAAAACCTGAAGATCCGGCAATGGAACGAAGGGGCGGCGCTAAACGTGGGGCGATTCTGTTCGATTGCCGACAATGTGACGGTGTTTCTGGGCGGCAATCATCGGACCGACTGGATCACGACCTTTCCGTTTGGTCATGTTCATGTCGAGACGCTGGGCGGACGCGGCATCGTGGGCAATCCGTTCAGCAAGGGCGATGTCGAAATAGGCCATGATGTCTGGATCGGTTCTGGGGCGCTGATCATGTCGGGGGTGACAATCGGCAATGGCGCGGTGATTGCGGCGGCAGCTGTGGTGACGCGGGACGTGGCCCCCTATGCAGTGGTCGGGGGCAATCCGGCCCGCGAGGTGTCGCTGCGGTTTTCGCCCCAGATCATTGCGCTGCTTCAAGAGCTGGCCTGGTGGACCCTGCCGCCGGCCAAGCTGTCCCAGATCGCAGCCGAGTTGTCGTCACCCCCCAGCGAAGCCGGTGTCCGGGCGTTGATCGACCGGGTCCGGGCGGGCCTAGCCTAGCCTGGCCTTGGCGGGACAGTAGGACGCAACATCTGGCCGCATGCTCTCAATTCAGCGGCAAATACCGCACGGACGTCGGGTCGTTTTCGGTGGCCGCCAGGAATACGCTTCCC
>JAYSWK010000401.1:0-1521 GCA_043718085.1 Rhodobacterales bacterium | reverse complement strand
GTTCGAACAGCAGGGCATAGCGCAGGGGATCAAGGTCGGTGATGGTCAGGGCGAAGGCCACAAGGCTGCCCGCGCCCGAGCCGCGACCGGGGCCGACGGGAATGCCCTTGCGTTTGGCCCATTGGATGAAATCGGCCACGATCAGGAAATAGCCGGGAAAGCCCATCTGTTCGATCACGCCCAGTTCGAAATCCAGCCGCGACTGGTATTCGGCGGCGGTGACGGCGTGCGGGATGATCGCCAGCCGGGTCTGCAGGCCTTCGTTGGCCTGACGGCGCAACTCCTGCACCTCGTCGGCGGCAAAGACCGGCAGGATCGGCTTGCGCTTGAAGGCGGCAAAGGCACAGCGGCGGGCGATTTCCACCGTGTTGGCGATCGCCTCGGGCAAGTCGGCAAAGAGGGCGGCCATTTCGGTTTCGGATTTGAAATAATGCTGCGGCGTCAGGCGGCGGCGGGGGGCCTGCTGATCGACATAAGCGCCCTCGGCGATGCAGATCAGCGCGTCATGCGCCTCGTACATCGCGGATTTCGGGAAATAGACATCATTGGTGGCCACCAGCGGCAGACCCATCGCATAGGCCATCTCGACATGGCCCCGTTCGGACAGGGCCTCGGGTTCGGGCAGGCCGCAGCCGAGGTCGGGGTGGCGCTGCAACTCCACATAAAGGCGGCCGGGGAAGGTGGCGGCAAGGCGTTCCAGCAGGGCGCGCGCCTTGGTCGCCTGCCCGGTTTGCAGCAGGCGGCCCAGCGGGCCATCGGGGCCGCCGGTCAGGCAGATCAGGCCGGCACTATAGGTCTGCAATTCGGCCAGCGTCACTTGCGGCAACTGGCCATTTTTGCCGATATAGAGTTCCGAGTTCAGCTTCATCAGGTTCATATAGCCCGCCTCGGACTGCGCCAGCAGCACGATAGGGGCGGGGGGGCGCAGCTTTTCGCCCGGCGCGGTGGGGTCAAAGGCCAGGCTGATCTGGCAGCCGACGATGGGTTGCAGGCCTTCCTCTTGCGCGGTGACGGAAAATTCCAGGGCTGCGAACATGTTGTTGGTGTCGGTGACGGCGACGGCGGGCATCCCGGCCTTGACGCACAGCTTGACCAGCGCCTTGACGGGCACGGCACCCTCCAGCAGCGAGTGTTCGGTATGGACGCGCAGGTGGATGAATCGGGGGGGGCTGGACATGGCCCCAACCTAGCGAAGCGAGGCGCGGGGGGGAAGGGTGCGGCTTTCTTCGGCAAAAGGCGAAACTGCTTCCAAGAATATCCGAAAGGTAATGCTTTACAGAATCTTTCGCGGCAGGCTTGATCATGGGCAGAAGCCGGGCGCAAAGTCCGCGAGTTGTCAAAGGGCGCGTGGCCCGCTTTACGCCGCATCGGGCGGCCACGCACAAAGCCTGAAACCGGGGAGACCGCGGCAGGGTATTCAATGGCCGAAATCGCGTTTCTGTTGAACGGAGCGCCGGTTCGCGTGACGGGCGAGGCCCCGACGCGGACCTTGCTGGACTGGTTGCGCGACACAAAGGGCCT
>JAYSWK010000041.1:0-2450 GCA_043718085.1 Rhodobacterales bacterium | reverse complement strand
CCACCGCCGTGGCCGATGATGCCGTGATCGAGGCCCCGCAAGCCGCCCCCAAACGCGCGCCCACCGCCCCGTCCGCCGCCCAGAACCGCGCCGGTTTTACCGCCGACGCCCTCTCGGCCCTCCTCAACCTTGGCTACAACCAGTCCGACGCCGCCCAAGCCGTCGCCACCGTCGCCGCCGAACAACCCGAGGCCGACACCACCACCCTGATCCGCGCGGCGCTCAAGATGCTGGCGCCCAAGTGATGCGACCCTTTCCCCTTCAACCTGGCATAAATACTCCACGGGGGTGCGGGGGTGTGAAACCCCCGCTCTCAGCCGTTGACCGATAGGCAGGCGATGCAAGACCGCACCCTTTCCCCCCAGAAACTCCCCGAAGACCTGGACCGCGCCTTGCGCCCCCAGACCTTGGATGAATTCACTGGCCAGGCCGAGGCGCGGGCGAACCTGCGCATCTTCATCGAAAGCGCCAAGATGCGCGGCGAGGCGATGGATCACACCCTGTTCCATGGGCCCCCCGGCCTGGGCAAGACCACGCTGGCGCAGATCATGGCGCGCGAATTGGGCGTGGGCTTTCGAATGACCTCCGGCCCGGTTCTGGCCAAGCCCGGCGATCTGGCCGCGATCCTGACCAACCTTGAACCCCGCGACGTGCTGTTCATCGACGAGATTCACCGCCTGTCGCCCGTGGTGGAAGAGGTGCTTTATCCGGCACTTGAGGATTTCGCGCTTGATCTGGTGATCGGCGAAGGCCCCGCAGCCCGCACCGTACGCATCGAATTGCAACCGTTCACACTGGTCGGGGCCACCACCCGCCTTGGTCTGCTGACCACCCCCTTGCGCGACCGTTTCGGCATTCCGACCCGGCTTGAGTTTTATACCGAGGATGAGCTTGACCTGATCGTCACCCGCGGTGCCCGCCTGCTGGGTGTGACCGCCGATCCTTTGGGCACCCGCGAAATCGCCAAGCGGGCGCGTGGCACGCCGCGCATCGCCGGTCGTCTGTTGCGCCGCGTGGTCGATTTCGTGACGGTCGAGGGCGATGGGCGTCTGACCAAGGATATCGCCGACCATGCCCTGACCCGGCTCGGGGTGGATCACCTGGGGCTGGATGGCAATGACCGGCGCTATATGCAGCTTCTGGCTGATCACTATGGCGGGGGGCCCGTGGGGGTGGAAACCATCGCCGCCGCCCTGTCCGAGGCGCGTGACGCCATCGAAGAGGTGATCGAGCCCTTCCTTTTGCAACAGGGCCTGATCCTGCGCACCCCGCGCGGGCGAATGCTGGGGCAAAGGGCCTGGCGGCATCTGGGGATCGAGCCGCCCAAAGCCCCCGGGCAGACCGATCTGTTCGAGGTTTGACGGATCGCGCTGACTTTATGCCGTCCGCCCATCCGCATGGCTTGCCCGGCCCGCGGCACCTGCAACGGCCAGCAAAAGCCCTGCAATTACCACGTAAGTTGCCCGGTAACCGATGGTTTCGGCGGCATAGCCAATCGCCGACGGGGCCAGCAGGATGCCGCTGTAGCCCATGGTCGTGACGGCTGCGATACCCGATCCGGGCGTGACGCCGGGAAAGTTTCCGGCGGCGGAAAACAGGATGGGCACCATATTGGCCACGCCTAACCCGGCACAGGCAAAGCCTGCAATGGCCACGCCTTCATTGGGGGCCAGGCCCGCGATCAGGATACCAACAGCAGCAATCAGGCCCGAATAGCGCAGCGTCCTGACCGCGCCGAAACGGTTGCGCACCCGGTCACCTGCAAAGCGCATGGCGGCCATGGTTCCGGCAAAAAGCGCAAAGGCCAGACCGGCGCGGCCCAAGGGTGCCTCAAAGGTCTTGGTCAGGTAAAGGGCGGCCCAGTCCAACACGGAACCTTCCGAGATCATCGACAAAAGCGCCATGATCCCCAGCAGGTAAAGGGCCGGAACCCGTGGAAAGATCAAGGTCTTTTCCGGCTTTTGCCCCTGGGCTGACCCCGTTGCGTGCCCCGGCGCCGCAGGCTCGCGCCACAGATGGCGTGCCGCCACGCCCAGCGTGACGCCCGAGATTGCGGCCACACCGAACGCCTGTGTGGTCGCACCGAAACGGTCCACCGCCAGCCCGCCCAGCGCCCCGCCGGCAAAGCCGCCCAGCGACCAGAATCCATGGGACGACGACATGATGGCGCGGCCCAACCGGCGCTCGACCTCGACCGCGTTGGCGTTCATCGACACATCCATGCAGCCCAGCATCGCCCCCATCGCAATCAGGATTGGCGCCAGGGACAAAAGGTTGGGCGCACTGACGACCAGGGGCAGGACGGGCACCGCCAGCGCCCCGAACATCAATGCCATGGCCCGCGAACCATAGGCTGCGATCAGCTTGCCGGTGAACACCATGGCCCCCACCGCGCCAATGCCGATCAGCAGGATCAAAAGGCCCAGGGTAAATTCGCTGATCTTGTAGCG
>JAYSWK010000005.1:0-2580 GCA_043718085.1 Rhodobacterales bacterium | reverse complement strand
TTTGACGGAAACAAGAACATCGGAAAACGCGTTCGAGTGAAACGAGAGGCAGCGATTTCCGATACCATCGAAACCTGAACCGCGTCAGTCCGTCGGCTTGCGCATCCGGTCCAGCAGCCCGTCCTTCAGCACGAAATGGTGATATAGGGCGGCCAGCGCATGGGTCATGATGACCAGCCAAAGCAGGACCTTCAGGATCCCGCCATGCTGTTCGGCCAGCAAGGACATGCCGCCATACCAGCCCAGAAGCCCCGTCACCGGCAAGGCGATCATCAGAAGATAAAGCGCCACATGGCCCGCGGCACCCGCCAGTTTCAGCAGGGCGCTTTCGCCTTCGGGTGCCGCCGGAACCCCGCGGGTCAGGCGCAGGGCCAGCCGCCACGCCACCAGCACCAGCACCAACGACGCCACGATGATATGCGCCCAGGCCAGGGTCGAGGTGGCGGCTGTCCCGCCCTGGGCGGCGTCGCGCATCAGACGGCCCATGTCGTTGTCCACCAGCAGGTTGAACAGGATCAGCACCACCACGGCCCAATGCAACCCGACCTGAACACGCGAAAAACCCTTGACCATGACAAGCCCCTTTGTGCCGGTGTTCTGCCCTTTGTGCCGGACTGCACCCGATACGCCGCCATCTTCAAAGGAATAATCACCGCCACACAAGGAAACGCACCGAAAGCTGCGTCCCGGCCCCCAAATCGCCGCGTCAGACCCGAAGGCTCAGCCCGCCCCGGGCCGCCGACTGCTCGGCCCGGTCCAGCATTCTTTGCAACATGGCGCCGCGGGCAAAATCGGGATCGGCCAGACCCTCGCCCCGGATCGCGGCGATGAAGCGTTCATAGACCGTGGCCACCACGGGGGCCGCGACATCCGTCCAGATGCCGGTTTGCAGATCGGGTTCCAGGCAGGCGCGCAACCGGCTTTCCCCCTGTTCAAACGCCACCTCCAGCCCGCCCTTGTCGCCGTAAACCCTCAGCCGCAAGTCATTGATGTGACCGCTGGCAAAGCGTGTCGCAGCCACCGTGCCCAGCGCACCATTGCTCAAGCGCACATGCATCGTGGCGCTGTCATTGGCATCCAGTGAATATTCCCCGATCCGGTCCCCCGGCGCCTTGGGAAAGGTCGCCAGACGGCACGAGATTTCATCCACCCCCTGCCCCGCCACAAAGGTGGCAAAGTCCAGAATATGGATACCGACATCGCCCAAAACGCCTTTGGAGCCATGTTTGGTCGACAGCCGCCACAACCACTGGCTTTCGCGGTCCCAATGCCCCCAGGCGGGCTGGGTCAGCCAGGATTGCAGATACGAGGCTTCGAAATGCCGCGCCGTTCCGATGGCCCCGTCGCGCACCATCCTGGCCCCCTGCTGCAGGGCCGCGACGTTGCGGTAGGTCAGGTTGACCATGTTGACCACCCCCGCCCTTGTGGCGGTGGCGGCCATTTCGGCGGCTTCCGCCTCGGTGGTGGCCAGGGGTTTTTCGCATAAGATATGCTTGCCTGCCGCCAGCACCGGCATGGTCGTGGCATAATGCGCGGCGTCGGGAGTGACATTGGTCACGGCATCGAATTCGCCCCAGGCCAACGCCTCGGAAATCGAGGCAAAGCCCACCGGGATGTGATGCTTGGCACAAAAGGCGGTCAGCTGCGCCGGGCGCGTGTCGATGCCCGCGACCAAAGAGACGCCGTCGATCCTGGCAAAGTTCTCGGCATGGTTGTTCGCCATGCCGCCCGTGCCAAGGATCAGCAGGCGAATTGGTTTACCAGTTTTGAAAGTTTGGCCCATCAGCGCAACCCCGCCTCCCCGTCATGATGCAGACGCGGGCCGCGTTCGGTGATCGGCTCCAGCGCCTGGCCCACGGTCCTGTTCGGCGCGTCATTCGGGTCGACAATGCGGGCTTCGGGGTTATGGGCCCATTTGGCCGCATTCGCGATCACCTTTTGCACATTGGCATCGTGATAGGTCGGATAGGTCTCGTGCCCCGGACGGAAGTAAAAGATGTTCCCCGCCCCGCGCCGGTAGGTCAGGCCCGAGCGGAACACCTCGCCCCCCGCGAACCAGGACACAAAGACGGTTTCCAAAGGCTCGGGCACACCAAAAGGCTCGCCATACATTTCCTCGGTTTCCAGTTCGAAATGATCGGGCAGCCCGCGGGCGATGGGATGCTGACGCGATGTCACCCAAAGCCGCTCGCGTTCGCCCGCCTCGCGCCAGGTCAGATTGCACGGCGCCCCCATCAACCGCTTGAAGGGTTTCGAGAAATGGGCCGAATGCAGAAAGATCACCCCCATGCCACCCCAGACGGCATCGCAGACACGCTCGACCACCTTGTCCGCGACCTCGGCATGGGCCGCATGGCCCCACCAGATCAGGACATCGGTTTCGGCCAGCTTTTGCGCCGTCATCCCGTGGTCGGGGTCCTGCAGGGTTACCGTGCTGGCGTTGAATGCCTTATCGCGGTTCAAAGCGGCGGCAATCGTTCCATGAATGGCTTGGGGATAGACCTCGGCCACCACCTTGTTTTTCTGTTCGTGAACATTCTCGCCCCAGACCGTGACGCGGATAACCATGGCTTCCCTTTC
>JAYSWK010000400.1:0-1524 GCA_043718085.1 Rhodobacterales bacterium | reverse complement strand
ACGCCCTACGGCCTGGCCAATTATGTCCAGACCCAGGACGGCCCGCGCCGCAACCGGCTGTCCCGCGCTTTGCGCTCCGGCATGGTCGAGATGAACGGACAGTCGCGCGGGGCCGGTGCGCCCTTTGGCGGCATGAAATCCTCCGGCCGCGCCCGCGAAGGCGGCATCTGGGGTCTGGAAGAGTTTCTCGAAGTCAAGGCCATCTCCGGCTACGACATCGCCGCCGCGTGATTTTCGGGGTCGGGCGGGGCCAATGGCAGCCTTTCCCGCCCCTACATTCATGTAGAGGCTTTGTAGGCCGTTTGTAGATGGTTTGTAGGTCGCTCATCTTTCGTTAACCTCGCCGGAAATCATCAGGGCCAAACCCGCATGGGCCAACACCGCCATCTGCTCTCCCCGCTGCAACTGCGCGGCCAAACCCTGCGCAATCGCATGGTGTTCGGGGCCCATACCGCCAACATGTCCGACATGGGGCTGCCCGGTCCAAGGGTGCAAGGCTACCTTCTGGAACGTGCGCTTGGCGGGGCCGCGATGATCGTCTCCGAACCTGTTCCCGTGCACCCGACGGGCGTGCTAACCCGTGGAAATTACTTGATTTCCGACGACATCATTCCGCATTTCCGCCGCATCACCGATGCCGTCAAAGACGCGGGCGCGGTCATCCTGCAACAGCTTTACCACGTCGGCGCGCATGGTGATTCTGACCTCTCCTTCGCCCCCCATTGGTCCCCCTCGGGCTTGCCCTCCTACCACGACAGCGACGGCTCCCATGCCATGACCGAGGCCGAGATCGACGAGCTTCTGCTGGCCCATACCACCGCCGCCATCCGCGCGAAAAAGGCCGGATTCCAAGGGGTTGAGGTCTGGGCCGCCTACCATTCCCTGCTTGACCAGTTTTGGACCCCCTGGTCCAACAAACGCACCGACCGCTGGGGTGGCAGCCTTGAAAACCGCACCCGCTTTTCCCGCACGCTTATCGAAAACATCCGCCAAGCCTGCGGTGACGATTTCATCATCGGCCTCGCCATCAGCTATTCCACCGCCTATTCAGTGACGCTAAGTGCCGAAAATCTTTGCGAAATCGTGGCGCTGCACGATGCCACGGGCCATGTCGACTACGTCACCTGCGGCTATGGCAGCTACCTTGATTTCGAAGGCATCATCCCCGCCTTCACAGCGGGCGAAAAGCTGACCACCCCGCTGACAACGCAGCTGAAAGCCCTTGTCAAGCAAGCCAAGGTAACGTCCGAAGCCGGGATCAGAACCCCCGACAATGCCGAAACCATCATCGCCAGCGGCCAGGCCGACCTCGTCTCCATCGTCCGTGGCCAGATCGCAGACCCCCATCTGGCGCGCAAAACCACCGAGGGCAGGGCGCAGGATATCCGTGGTTGCATTTCCTGCAACCAGATGTGCTGGGGTCGGCGCAGCCGGGATTACTGGATTTCCTGCCTGATCAACCCGTCTGCGGGGCGCGAATGGGAATGGGGCGGCGACCGGTTCATGCCCGCGCCATCCGTTAAG
>JAYSWK010000399.1:0-1525 GCA_043718085.1 Rhodobacterales bacterium | reverse complement strand
CCCCTTCCGGGATGGTCACCTGGCTGGTTCTGGGGCTGATCCTGACGCTGGGTCTGTGCTTTCTGCCCCAGACCCTGACGGTCTTGCTGCTTTGGGTGGCGCTGACCCTGGCGGCCAGCGCCACGGTCAAGCTGGCAGCCCTTGTGCGCAGCGCGCCCCCGACCGGGGCCGCGCCGGAAAACCCCGTGGTGGTGGCCCGGCTGCCCGTCGTGTCGATCATGGTGGCCTTGTACAAGGAAAGCGACATCGCGGCCCGGCTGGTGCGGCGGCTGTCGCGGCTGGATTACCCGCGCGAGTTGCTGGACATCCTGCTGGTCGTCGAAGAGGATGACCGGCTGACCCGGGCCGCCCTGAGCCGCGCCGATCTGCCCGGCTGGATCCGGATCGTCGTCGCCCCGCGTGGCCGCGTCAAGACCAAACCCCGCGCTTTGAACTTCGCATTGTCGCAATGCCGGGGCAGCATTGTCGGGGTCTATGATGCCGAAGATGCGCCAGAGGCCGACCAGATCCGCAAAGTCGTCGCGCGGTTTTATCAGCGCGGGCCAGAGGTGGCTTGCCTGCAAGGGCGGCTTGATTTTTACAACCCGAACCACAACTGGATCGCGCGCTGCTTCACGATCGAATATGCCGCCTGGTTCCGGGTGATGCTGCCCGGTATGCAGGCCCTTGGCATGCCGCTTCCGCTGGGCGGCACGACCCTGTTCTTCCGCCGCGACGTGCTGGAAAAGCTGGGCGGCTGGGACGCCCACAACGTCACCGAGGACGCCGATCTGGGGATGCGGCTGGCGCGGCACGGCTACCGGACCGAAATGGTCGACACGACAACCTATGAAGAGGCCAATTGCGTGGCCCTGCCTTGGGTCAAGCAACGCTCGCGCTGGGTCAAGGGCTATATGATGACCTATCTGACCCATATGCGCGATCCGCTTTTGCTGGGACGTCAGTTGGGGTTGCGGGGGTTTCTAAGCTTTCAGGTCCTGTTTCTGGGATCGCTGTCGCAGGCGCTTCTGGCCCCCTTGTCCTGGTCGATGCTGGCCTTGCAATTCGGCTTTGACCATCCGGTGGCCGGGGTGCTGGACCATGGGGTGATCATGGGGCTTGCCCTGCTGTTTGCCGCGTCCGAGGCGTTGAACATCGCAGTGGGCGTCACCGGGTTGCGGCGGTCGGGCCAAGACATGTCCATGGCCTGGGTGCCGACGCTGACGCTGTATTTCCCGCTGCTGGCTCTGGCCGCCTACAAGGCATTGTGGGAGGTGTTGCGGTGCCCCTTTTATTGGGACAAGACCAGCCATGGCGCCTATTCGGGCCAGGAAACCGGGGGCAAAGCGGGATGAGGTTTGTCGGAAACCGTCCTGTCGCAATTCGGGTTCGCGCTTTGGCGCGAGGCCCCGACCTCGGTCACCGTTGCAACTCATGCCGCCCTAAAGCGGGATGAGTTTGCATGGAATCGAAAAACGCTGCCTCTCGCATTCGCTCGAACGCGCATTTCGATGAGTTTGTTTCGATGAAACCTCATCCCGCTCTA
>JAYSWK010000398.1:0-1527 GCA_043718085.1 Rhodobacterales bacterium | reverse complement strand
CCGCTTCATACAAAGGATCATCGCTGCCCGCCGTGCCAAATTCGGCGCGGTAGTTCTGGCGAAACCGCGTGATGGCCGCGTCATCCAGGATGACCTCGGACATGGGTGCGAATTCGACGGCGGACAGCTTTTGCGTGGTGCGCTGGGTCACCGGATCAAAGCGCCGCGCGCCGTCCAGCACATCGCCAAAGAAATCCAGCCGCACCGGCCCGCCGCGTCCCGGCGGAAAGATATCCACGATGCCGCCGCGCAAGGCAAAATCGCCGGGCTCGGCCACGGTGGAGACCGGCGAAAAGCCCATACCGGCCAGAAAGCGTTTCAACCGCTGATCATCGACCCTGTCGCCGACCCGGGCCACAAAGGACGCGCCCTGCATCACCTCGCGCGCGGGCAGGCGCTGCATGGCGGCGTTCAGGGTGGTCAGCAGGATCACCGGCTTGGCCAGGCCCGCGGCCAGGGTGGCCAGGGTGGACATGCGCCGCGCCAGGATCTCGGGGTTGGGCGAGACGCGGTCATAGGGCAGGCAGTCCCAGGCCGGCAGGTCCAGAACCACAGCCTCTGGGCCAAATGCCGCCAAAGCGGCACGCATCGCCTCCATCCGCCGATCATCGCGGGCTAAGTGCAGGACCGACTGGCCGCGCGACAGCTCCTTGGCCAGAAGGCGCGCGTCAAGGCCCTCGGGGGCGCCGCCAAGAAGAATGCGGTCCGCCATGCCTTAGCCTGGAAAGCTGGACTGGATATTCACCCACATGCCGTAAAGCGAGGTCACGAAGATCGACAGCATCCCCAGGATCTGCACTGACAAGCGATGACGAAACAGCCGGCGGAACAAAGCGTCGCCATGCCCCTCACCGGCCTCGACCTTGACCGAGGCGCGCAGCGACAGATAGCCCAGGATCAGAAGCGGCACGAACAGGAACAGGACGGCCTGGGCGAATTCGAGGTGATAGAAAAAGCCCAGGATGCCCAGAACCGTCACCAGAAAGCTGGTCACCCCGATCAGCGTCGGGCCATAGCTGCGCGAGGCATGCAACATGCGGTCCACATTGATGCGCACCAGGGTTTCCAGATCATCCAGCGCCTGGCCCTGTTCACGCCGGGCGCGATAGACCAGATCATAGGGTACGCCAAGCACCCAATGGCTGGCCGATGACCAGATGACCCCCAGGGCGATCCAGTACCAAAGATTGGAGAAGGACCGCATGTCGATCAGATCGAACACCGTCTGATACCAATTCACCCGTCGTCTCCATCCCAAGGTTCGCATTCAGCGCCGCATCTGGCCTGTGGCAGGATGCCACTGTGAACTTGGCTTGAGCGGCGCGCCTTTCCATGGCAGGCAGAAGGCAAAGCTGCAAGCCTAACTGTGCAAGGACTGATCATATGCGCCCGATCTCGGCCCCTTTTCCGGCTGCCCGCTTTCGCAGACTGCGCCAAAACCCGGCTTTGCGGTCCTTGGCCCAGGAAAACAGCCTGTCCATCAGCGATCTGATCTGGCCGGTTTTCGTGCGCGACGGGGTTGGCACG
>JAYSWK010000397.1:0-1528 GCA_043718085.1 Rhodobacterales bacterium | reverse complement strand
ACGATCCGCTCAATCGCCTGGCCCATCTGATGGTGCCCGCCCTGCCCTGGGTGCTGTTCCTGTTTGCTCTGTCCCGCGGCGGGGTCGATTTCGGCGCTTGGTCGCCCACGACGGGCGCGGTTCTGGCGGCCCTTTGGGTCGGCAAACCCCTGGGCATTCTGATCGGTGCCATTTTGGCCGGTGCCCTGACGGGCCAGCTTTTGCCCCGCGATCTGCGCCTGTCCGATCTTGTGCTTATCGCCTTGATCTCGGGCACCGGCTTTACCGTGCCGGTGTTGGCCGTGGGTTCCGCCCTGCCCGGTGGCGCGATGGCCGAGGCCGCCCGCCTCGGCCTGGTCCTCAGCCTGTTCGCGGGCATCTTCGCCCTTGGCCTGTCCCGCTTGATCCTGCGGCGCGCTTAGGGCCATTGTTCCGGTTGGACATATTGCTGCCCGAAACCCCCGGTATTGTTTCCATCTCGGCAAGGGCTTACCTTGGGCCCATGGGCCGGGAACCGGTCGTTAATGGGAATCGACTAGCCCTGTCCGGGGCCAGGCAACAAGACGGGCGAGCGGTGTGCCAGACGAAGTGAACCAGCGCGGACCTTGGGGCCTCCATGATTGAATTCATGAATGTCAGCAAAAGCTTCTGGACGGGCAAGCAACGCAAGGTCATTCTCGACCGCGCCTCGTTCAAGGTCGAACTTGGCAATTCCCTCGGGATCCTCGCGCGCAACGGCTCGGGCAAGACCACGATCATCAACATGATGGCCGGGCTCGAAAAAGCGGACGAAGGCGCGATTTCCCGCACCTCGCGCATTTCCTTCCCCCTTGGCTTCATGGGCGGGGTGATCAACAAACACACCGGAACCGAAAATTGTCGCTACATCGCCCGCCTTTACGCGCTTGACCCCGACTATGTCGAAAGCTTCTGCCGCTGGCTTTGCGGCATTGATGAATATTTCGACCGCGCCGTGGGCACCTATTCGTCCGGCATGCGCGCGCGCTTCAACTTCTCACTCATGCTGGCGCTGGAGTTTGACATCTACCTCATCGACGAAGGAATGCCCTCGTCCACGGATGTCGAGTTCAACCGCAAGGCTGGCGCGATTTTACGCGACAGGCTGGCCAATGCGACGGTGATCGTCGTGTCGCACCAGCCCAAGACGCTGGAGAAATTCTGCCGCTCGGCCGCTGTGCTGCGCAACGGTCAGCTTTACATGTTCGAAACCCTGCAGGAAGCGAAACAGCTTTATGACTATGAAACTCAAAGTTAGCCGCTTCCGCATCGGCCCGCAGAAACCCGATCCCGTGGCACCTGCGCCGCGCAAACCCGTGGCCATGGCCAGGCCCGCGCAGCAGCAGATCCCGGATGACGCCTTCATGCCATCGACCGATGATGACGGTTTTGGCGACCAGTCTTTCCTGCCCAAGGTCAAGGCCGCTGCACCCGCCGCTACCAAACCCACCGCAGCCAAGCCCGCCGAAACCCCCACCCCCCCGCAAGAGGTCGAGACGATCCGCCACGAGGGTCTGACCGGCCGCCAATT
>JAYSWK010000396.1:0-9829 GCA_043718085.1 Rhodobacterales bacterium | reverse complement strand
CGGAAGGCAAAGCCACGCGCAAGGCCCAGCAGCGTTTCGTCGCGCGCCATGGCCATCAAAGGCTCGAACTGGGCGGCAATCTTGCGGTCGATGAAATGCTGGGCACGACGGCGCACCTTGTCGGCGATATCGGGGCCGGCTTCCTCTTCGACAAAGACCTCGACCAGGGGCCGGGCGGCTTCACCGCCCTTGACCAGCTTGCCGATGGCCGAATTGCCCCACATCAGGCCGCCCTGCGTGGTGAAATCCATTTCGGTGTCGGGCGCATTGTAAAAGCGGTCCGCACGCAGATGAAACTCGGGGCGAAGGGCCGCCATGGCCGCCTGCCGCAATGTGGCCCCTTCGGAGCCTGTCCCATCCTGCTGAAAACGGAACCCTTCAAGACGGCCGACGAACTCGCCTTCGACCATCACTTCGCCCTTGTCATTCACCTCGGCCACGAGGGTCTCCTTCTGCTTCAACCGCCGCATCAGAACCGATGTGCGCCGATCAACAAATCTTTGGGTCAGCGCCATATGCAAGGCGTCTGACAAGCGGTCTTCTACAGCGCGGGTCTCGTCGCGCCAATGGCTTTCGTCATCGACCCAGCCATTGCGCTGGGCAACATAGGTCCAAGTGCGGATATAGGCCAGCCGTTTCGAGATCGTGTCAATGTCGCCGCCGGGTTTGTCAATTCTTTCCACCGCCTTGGCCAGCCAGTCCGAAGGGATGCGCGTCTGTGCCAGACCGCGACCGGTCAGAAAGTCAAAGATGCGGGCCAGAAGCGTGATGTGCTCGCTGTCCGAGGCAGACCGGAAGTCGGGCACACGGCAGACGTCCCAAAGAAGCTGCACACGTGGGGCGCCGGTCAGCTTGTCGGCCACATCGGGAATGGCGGTCAGGGCTTTGAGCGCCACAAGATCATCAGCATCACGGGCACGGCTGAGCCAGGGGTCCGAGGTCGGGGATTCCAGGCTGCGGATGAGGCGGTCCACCGTGCCGAATTCCAGATGGGCGTTGCGCCATTGCAGCTTGCGGACAGGATCGAACTGGTGGCTTTCGATGGCGGTGATTTCGTCGGCATCAAAGGGCCGCGCCTGGCCCGTGGTGCCAAAGGTGCCGTTTTCGGTGTGACGCCCTGCCCTGCCCGCGATCTGGCCCAGTTCCTGCGGGTAAAGCGCACGCATCCGGCGGCCGTCGAATTTGGCCATGGACGAGAACGCGACATGGGCGATGTCCAGGTTCAGCCCCATGCCAATGGCATCCGTGGCCACCAGGTAATCCACATCCCCATTTTGATAAAGCGCCACCTGGGCGTTGCGTGTTCTAGGCGACAGCGCCCCCATGACGACGGCGCAACCGCCCTTTGTGCGGCGGATCAGTTCGGCTATCGCATAGACATTTTCAACCGAAAAGCCGACAATGGCGCTGCGCTCTGGCATCCGGCTTATCTTTTTCGAACCCGAATGGGTCAGAGTGGACAGCCGTTCCTTGCGGTGGAACTGCACGCCGGGGATCAGGCCTGCGATGGCCGGGCGCATCGTGTCCGAACCCAGGAACAGGGTTTCCAACAGGCCTCGGGCGCGCAAAAGGCGATCGGTGAAGACATGGCCGCGTTCTGGGTCGCCGCAAAGCTGGATCTCGTCCACCGCCAGAAAATCGGCGCCGATGTCCAAGGGCATAGCCTCGACGGTGCAGACGTAATAGGCGGCGCGGGGCGGCAGGATGCGTTCCTCGCCCGTAATCAGCGCCACGACCGAGGGGCCACGCTGGGCCACGACACGGTCATAGACCTCGCGCGCCAAAAGGCGCAGCGGCAGGCCGATGATGCCGGTGCGATGTTCCAGCATCCGCTGGATGGCGAAATGGGTTTTTCCGGTGTTGGTCGGTCCCAGGACCGCCGTCACCCGCGGCTGCGCATTCATCGTGAGTTAAAGGTCCTGCCCGCCGACGCTGATTTCCAGCCGTTTCACCGCTTCTTTTATATCGGGCAAATGGGGATTGATAGCCAAAGCGGCCTGATAGGCCTCGAGCGCCTTTTCAGGCTCGCCCAGTTCCTCGAATATCATGCCCAAGCCTGACAAAGCCCCGAAATGGCGCGGGTTCAGGGTCAGGGTCCTGGCGATGTCGGCGACCGAGGGGCCAAGGTCACCGGTCTGGAAATAGGCGGTGGCGCGGGCGTTGTAGCCTTCGGCAAAATCCGGCGCATGGTCGATCAGCGCGGTCAGATGTTCGATCGCCAGCCCCGGTTGACCCGCACCCATGGCATCGCGGCCGCGTTTCAGAAGAAGATCCATGGCGGGCGAGCCGGATTTGGACCATTCCAGCCAGATCGACGTGGTGATCTGGCCGGCCTCTTCGTCGGTGGCGGTCTGCAATTGGGTGAAAAGGGTGTCCAGCCGCGCGTCGTCGGCCCAGACGGGCGTTGCCAGCAGTACAAGTGCCGCAACGATACAGTTGTAGAGAAGGGCCAAGGCTTTCATAAGGTAAAGGTAACGCAACTGTGCCAAAACGCTAGGGGCGGCTGATCACGAAGGAGATAGCGGATGAGCAAGGTGATTGACGGTGCGGTTCAGGCTTTGGCGGGGCGACTTTCGGGCGGGTTCGACGGCGTGGCCAAGTTCGTGATCGAAGGCGAAGGGGCGATCATGGTCGATGGGGTGGGCGTGCATGCGGGCGATGAGGCGGCGGATGTGACGCTGACGGCCAGCCAGGCGGTGTTCGAAAGCATCATGGCCGGGGATCTGAGCGCCGCAAGCGCCTTCATGACCGGCAAGCTGGCGGTCGAGGGCAGCATGGGGCTTGCGATGAAGCTGGGGCAGGTGCTGGCGTGACCGAGGCACCCTATTTCGCCGATGTCGCGGATGGCCCGGCGGATGGGGTGGCTGCCTGGCTGACGGCGCGGGACGGGGTGCGCATCCGTGCGGGGCTGTGGAATGGGGCGGCCACGCGCGGGACGGTCTTTCTGCTGCCGGGCCGGACGGAATATGTCGAGAAATACGGCCGCGCGGCCGGGGTTCTTGCGGCGGCGGGCTATGCCACGCTGAGCGTGGACTGGCGTGGGCAGGGGCTGGCGGACCGGGCGCTGCGCGACCCGATGGCGGGCCATGTCGGTGACTTTGCCGAATATCAGCAGGACATGGCCGCGCTGATCGGCTTTGCCGAGGTGCGGGGTCTGGCTAGGCCCTGGTACATGATCGCCCATTCGATGGGGGGTTGCATCGGCTTGCGCAGCCTGATGACCGGCCTGCCGTTTCAGGCGGCGGCCTTTTCCGCGCCGATGTGGGGCATTCTTATGGCCGACTGGATGCGACCCATGGCAAGGGTTCTGTCCACGACCTCGCGTTGGTTGGCCTTTGACGGGCATTATGCGCCGGGAACGGGGCCGGTGACCTATGTGACCGCGGTGCCGTTCGTGGGCAACACGCTGACCAGCGATGCCGAGATGTGGGACTATATGCGCCAGCAGGCCCTGGCCTGTCCGCAGATGTCTTTGGGCGGGCCGTCGCTGGGCTGGCTGAAGGCGGCGCTGGACGAATGCGCGGCGCTGGCGGCGCTGGCGTCACCCGCCTATCCTGTGATCTGTGGCCTGGGCACGCAGGAACGGATCGTCGATACCCGCCCGATCCACGACAGGATGGGGCGCTGGCCGGGGGGGCGGCTGGACCTTTATGCGGGCGCGGAGCACGAGGTTCTGATGGAGCGGCCCGCCACAAGAGAGGCGTTTCTGGCCCGCGCCCTGGCCCTGTTCGAGGCCCATCGCTGAGGGAAAAACAGCGGATGTCCAAGTTTTGGACATCGTCTTTTTATGTTTACTCACAGTGGCTTACCGATTTTTGTTAACCTTTTGGAAAGGATTTCTTACCCGAGGTCAACCGCCCCAGGACGGCCCTATCACAGATTGATCTGGGTAAAGCCATCGCGCAGCGCACGGCGCTGCGCCTCGGACATGGCGCGGAAATTTTCGTCGCCTTGTTCAATGCGCCGCCGGGCGGACACTTTGCAGGCATCGCGTTCGATCAGGCACAGATCCAAGGGCATCCCCACCGAAAGGTTCGAGCGCAGGGTGCTGTCCATCGACAAAAGCACGGCTGCCTTGACGCTTGATCAGCCGGAAGGGAAAGACCGGGATTCCAGCCTTGGCCAGATCGCGGGCGACTTGCAAGTTCTGGTGATATGTTATAACATTCTGTTGCGACATTTGCTGTTCCCGTATGTCGTTCTGCGCTTCGCGCCTGCCGGTTGGTCCCCGGCGGGGCATTTCATTTCAGGGCTTGCGATGCGTATTCGTCCCAAGCGCCTTTGGCAGCGGCCAAGACGTCGGGATGCCAGTTTCCCCGGCGCGTGAGGGTGTCCTTCAAGTCTTCCCAGCTTTTGACGTTGGGCAGCGGGTCACGCCGAAAATCGGTGGCGAAGTCGCCAATCGGGTCATCGATGATTTTGCGCTTGGCGAAGTATTCACCAAAGCTCTTGCGTTTTGCCATCTAGTCCCTTCCTTTCTGTCGGAAGGGCTTCATGGGGGGTTGCAAAGTGGGACTTTTTTCCTGAAAAACCTTGCAAACCAGTGCAAGAAATCAGTGTTCCACTTGCGTCTAATATGTTGTTTTTGCTACACTAGTTCGGCACACCCCCGAACCCCCGTGGGATATTTGTGAACGGGTGATTGGGGCGAATTTTATTCGAATTGTTGGGGCTTGGGGGCCGGGTTAGGGTGGCGGGATGGAGCCGGTTCTGACCTTTACGCCCAAGGGGATCTACTGCCCGGACGGGGATTTCCACATTGATCCGAAGGGCGCGGTCGAGCGGGCCCTGGTAACGCATGGCCATTCGGACCATGCGGCACGGGGCCACAAAAGCTATCTTTGCACCCAAGGCGCCTTGCCGGTGATCCGCCATCGGCTGGGGCGCATCGCGGCGGAGGGGCTGGATTACGGCGTGCGGCGGCGCATCGGGGGGGTGATGGTGTCGTTCCACCCGGCGGGCCATGTGCCGGGCTCGGCCCAGATCAGGGTTGAACGGGGCGGCGAGGTCTGGGTCGTGTCGGGCGATTACAAGGTCGAGGCGGACGGGCTGTGCGAGGCGTTTGAGCCGGTGGCCTGCGATACATTCATCAGCGAATGCACCTTTGGTCTGCCGATCTTTCGCTGGCGACCCGAAGCGGAGGTTTTGGCCGGGATCGCCCAATGGTGGGCGCGCAATGCCGCCGAAGGGCGGCTTTCGGTGCTGACCGCCTACAGCTTTGGCAAGGCGCAAAGGTTGATGGCGGGGCTGGCAGGATTGGGACCGATCTTCACCCATGCCGCGGTCGAGGATGTGACCGAGGTTTTGCGCGCCCAAGGCTATGCCTTGCCCGCCACGACGCGGATCGAGGGCGCCGTGCCGCGCGAGGCATTGGTGATTGCACCGCCCAATGTGATGTCGGGCAGTTGGGCGCTGGGGCTGGGGCAGGCCTCGGTCGGATTTGCCTCGGGCTGGATGGCTTTGGGGGCGCGGCGCAAAGGGGTCGGGGCGGGGTTCGTGCTGTCAGATCACGCCGATTGGCCGGGGCTGAATGCGGCCATCAAGGCGACGGGTGCAAGCCGGGTCTTTGTGACCCATGGCTATGTCGACCCCTTTCGGCGCTGGCTGGCCGATCTGGGCTATGATGCGGGGATCGTGGCATGATGGGCTTTGCCGCCATGCTGGAACGGCTGCCGCGGGAGCCTTTGGCCTTTGACGATTGGGCCGCGGGGGCGGCGCCTGATGATGTGGGCCAGGCGCAGGCGTTGCTGGCCGGGCGCAGACCCCGGCGGGTTGTGGGGTTGACGGCCCTGCTTGACTGGGCGGCCGAGGTGGCGGGGGTGCCGGACTGGCTGGTTGCATCGTCGCTGGCCGTATCGGGGGACATGGCCGAAGTGGCGGCGCTGGTGTTGCCGGCACCTTTGGGTCCGGTGCCGGGGCTGGCCGAGGTGGTGGGGCGGCTGGAGTGCTGCACCCCGATCAGCGCCCATGGGGTGATGGTGGCGCTTTGGGCCCGTATGCCGCCACCGTCTGCCGTTTGGGTGAACCGTTTGGCAAGCGGGACGTTCCGGGTCAAGCGGGCCGAAGTGGCCGTGGTGGGAACGGGGCCGAAGTTGAGCCTGCGCGCCGTGATGGTGCAAGCGCAGGCCGGGCGGGCCGAGGTGACCTTGGCCCTTTGGGCGGGCAATGCGCTGGTGCCCGTGGCCCGGCTGCCGTTGGAGTTGGAGTTGGCCGAAACGGGCGAGATCATGGGCTGGATCCGCGCCAATGTGGCCGAACGCTTTGGCCCGGTGCGCATGGTGCCGCCGGTGCAGCTGTTCGACGTGGAATTTCACGGGCTTGCCCGCAATGCGCGGCGCAAATGCGGGTTCGATCTGGTGGGCGCCCGGATCACGGCTTGGGTGCCAGATCAGGGCGCACAGGCCGACAAGGTCGAGATACTTGGCGTTTTGGCGGCTGGGCGGGCTTGAACCCGGGTACCCTTCGCCCCTAGATGGCAAGGATCATTTCAGGAGTTTCCCCATGACCATTCCGCGCCCGGTTTTTGATGCCAATGCAGTTAGCGGAGAGTTTGGCGATCTGCCGGACTGGGATCTGCGCGATCTGTACCCCGCACCGGACAGCGCCGAGTTTTCGACCGACATGGCGCGGCTGAAGCAAGGCTGCCTGGGCTTTGCGGCCAGCTATGAGGGCAAGCTGGCGGCGTTAAGCGCCGAGGCGATGCTGGAATGCGTGCGGGCCTATGAGGCGATCGACACCACGGCGGGGCGCATCATGTCCTATGCGGGGCTGCGGTATTACCAGAACACGATGGACAGCGAGCGCGCCAAATTCATGGCCGATGCCGAAGGACAGGTCACGGATTTCACCACGTCTCTGGTGTTTTTCACCTTGGAGTTCAACCGGTTGGACGAGGCGCATCTGTCGGGCCTTTTGGCGCAGAATGCCGAATTGGCGCGCTATGAACCGGTGTTCGACCGGATGCGGGCGATGCGGCCTTACCAGTTGTCCGACGAGTTGGAAAAGTTCCTGCATGACGAAAGCGTGGTTGGCGCCTCGGCCTGGAACAAGCTGTTCGACGAGACGATGGCGGGGATGCTGTTTGATGTCGAGGGCGAGGCGGAGCCCTTGAGCCTGGAAGCGACGGCCAACCTGATGAGCGATCCTGACCGGGCCAGGCGCGCGGCGGGGGCGCGGGCCATGGCGGTGGCTTTTGGCAAGAATATCAAGCTGTTCACCCGGGTGCACAATACCCTGGCCAAAGAGAAAGAGATCCACGACCGCTGGCGCAAGATGCCCACGCCACAGACCGGGCGGCATCTGTCGAACCATGTCGAGCCCGAAGTGGTCGAGGCGTTGCGCAATGCTGTCGTTGCGGCATACCCGAAGCTGAGCCACCGCTATTACAAGCTGAAGGCCAAATGGATGGGGCTGGACAGGCTCCAGGTCTGGGACCGCAACGCGCCTTTGGATCTGGCACCATTGCGGCTGGTCACCTGGGACGAGGCCCGCGCCACGGTGCAAGGCGCCTATGCCGCCTTCGATGCGCGCATGGCGGCATTGTCCGAGCCTTTCTTCACCAGGGGCTGGATCGATGCGGGCGTCAAGCCGGGCAAGGCGCCGGGGGCCTTTGCCCATCCGACCGTCACCACGGTGCACCCCTACGTCATGTTGAACTACCTTGGCAAACCGCGCGATGTGATGACGCTGGCCCATGAACTGGGCCATGGCGTACATCAGGTTCTGGCGGCGGGTCAGGGCGAGTTGCTGGCCAGCACGCCCCTGACCCTGGCCGAGACGGCCTCGGTTTTTGGCGAAATGCTGACCTTCCGCAAGTTGCTGGACGGGGCCGGTTCGCAGGCCGAGCGCAAGACCTTTCTGGCGGGCAAGGTCGAGGACATGATCAACACGGTCGTGCGTCAGATCGCGTTTTACGACTTTGAATGCAAGCTGCACGCCGCCCGCGCCAAGGGCGAGTTGACGCCCGATGACATCAACGCGTTGTGGATGTCGGTTCAGTCCGAAAGCCTGGGGCCGGTCTTTGACTTTATGGAGGGCTATGAAACCTTCTGGTCCTATATCCCGCATTTCGTCCATTCGCCGTTCTACGTCTATGCCTATGCCTTTGGCGACGGCTTGGTGAACGCGCTTTATGCGGCCTATGCCGATGGGCTGCCTGGGTTCGAGGACAAGTATTTCGAGATGCTGAAGGCCGGCGGGTCCAAGCATCACAAGGAATTGCTGTCCCCTTTTGGCCTGGACGCCAGCGACCCCAAGTTCTGGGACAAGGGGTTGTCGATGATCGCGGGCTTCATCGACGAATTGGAGGCGATGGAGGGCTAGGCAATGGCCTACCGGCAGGGACAAGTGATCGACCATATCGGGGTGCGCGTCCGCGACTATGCCGCCGCGCGGCCGTTCTATCTGGCGCTGTTTCAGGCGCTGGACCTGGGCGATCAGGTGGACGAGGGGCCGGATTGGTTTGCCGTGGACGAGCTTTGTATCGGCCCGGCCCTGGCGGGTGGGCCGGTCACGACGGGCTGCACCTGTGCTTGCAGGCCCGCGACCGTGGCACGGTCGCCCGGGCCCACGCGGCGGGGCTTTCGGCAGGTGGCCGCGACCATGGCGCGCCGGGCTTGCGCGATTATCACCCGGGCTATTTTGCCGCCTTTCTTCTGGACCCGGACGGCAACAATATCGAGATCAAGGCCGACGAGCGGGTGACCCGGCGCAGCGCCGACTTTGTCGAGGTGTCGACAGGATCTTGAACAGCGCCAGCGTGGCACGAAGGCGAACCAGGAGACCAAATCTTTTCGAAAAGATTTGCAAATTTCTTCGAAGAAATTTGACCGCCCGATCAGACCGCCGTCACAGCGCCCGCAAAGTGCCCGGCCAGATCGTGCAACGGCACCTTGAGCAGATCCTTGTGCAACTCGGCCACGATATGGGCGTGCAGCGCCTTGGGCAGGTCGTGGCGGATCTCGCCCAGCATCTTGGGACCGGCGGCCAGCACGATGCGGTCATAAGTGTCCGTGGCCCATTGGGCGGCCAGAACCTTGGCGGCATGTTTGGCCAGATGGACCCGTTCGGCCCCCTCTTTCGGGCTGTGGCCGGTCATATGGGCCACGCCAGCGGCCCTGAGCTCGGCCTTGCCATGGGAAAGTTCGGCCAGACCATCGCCATGGGTATGGATCAGACGGTAGTCCTCGTCATTGACCAGAAGATAAAGCGTGATCACGGGTTTCATCGGGGCCTCCTGCCACAGGTTATGGCCCCTTGTAGCGCGTCCTGCCCGGCCCGGGCTTGATCTGCCTCAATCCAACGGCGTCCAGGGCCAGGGTTTTTCATCATCCGCTGCCGTCTGGTAGCGCACGGCCTTGGCGATCCAATCGCCCAGCCTTTTGCCAAACCAGGCCAGTTCGACATTGGGCCTGCCCTGGCGCAGCACCATCAGGATGAACTGGATCAGCGCCATGAACTGGATCACGGTCTGGGCCAGGCCCAAAAGCATGCCGATCAGGATCATCCACAAAAGCCGCATCCACAGGCTTTCGTGCGGTTCGTGGCCCGGATCCGGCGGTTCATTCAGCGGCATCGGCTCGACCATCGTCATCTCCCTGCAAATCTTGCCCAAGCATACCGGATTTTTTGCGCGTTGCAGCCCCGGTCATGGGTCCGTCTCGGGCATTTTGCTACCCAAGGCGGCAAAATCGGCGACCTTGGCGGCCATCCGCACGAAGGGCATGGCGCGTTCAGCCCCGGGCGGCGGCGAAGACCATGTCGATCATGGCCTGGGTGCCACGGACGAATTCCAGCGGGCAACCATAGGGCTCGCCTGATCGGGCGGCGC
>JAYSWK010000395.1:0-9830 GCA_043718085.1 Rhodobacterales bacterium | reverse complement strand
GCGACTTCGTGCGCGGTTACCTCAAGGTCACCGCCCGCGACGGCCGCCGTCTGGCCGATCACGACTATACCCAAGGCACGGCCATGAAAGGCGCGCATTACGGCGCGGATGAAATGATGTGCGACGACATTGCCGCCTATCTGCGCGGTCAGTCCAAAAGCCTGCCCGTGTCGATCCTTGACGCGATGGAGGCGGGCATTGCTGCAATTGCCGTCGATCAGGCGCGCAATTCTGGCCAGATCGTC
This sequence comes from Rhodobacterales bacterium, assembly GCA_043718085.1. Classification (GTDB taxonomy): domain Bacteria; phylum Pseudomonadota; class Alphaproteobacteria; order Rhodobacterales; family Rhodobacteraceae; genus Stagnihabitans. Next base: position 9,585 of record JAYSWK010000395.1, on the reverse strand, counting down.
GATCTGACCGAGACCTGGGCGAAACTTGACAGCTACGGTCTGCGCAAATGAGCGAACCTGGCGCCCATATGCGATCCGAAATTGCCGAAGCACCGGGCGTTTTTGCCCGTGCCATCGCCAATGCACTGTCCGATTCCGCCCGCAGCACCCTAATGGCCCTGGAACCCGCCAAAGCCCGCGCCTTCTATACCATTGCGCGCGGCTCTTCCGACGCGGCAGCGAATATCCTGTCCTATGAATTCATGCGCGAAACCGGCAAATCCATGACCAGCCTTCCCCCGTCGATCTTTTCGATTGGCCGGGGCGTGGATATGGAGGGGACAATTTCGTTGATTGTCTCGCAGTCCGGTGCCAGCGACGATCTGGTGCGCTCGGCTCGTGGCGCGCGGTCAAAGGGCAGCGCGGTCATCGGCATCGTCAATCAAACGGGCTCGGCCATCCAGGATGCCGCGAACCTGACCCTGCCGATCGCCGCCGGACCCGAACTTGCCGTGCCCGCCACCAAGACCGTAATAGGCTCTGTTGCTGCCGGAATGGCCCTGCTTTCCGCCCTTGTGCCCAGCTATGCCCCCCGCGCTGCGGCCTCGGCCAGGATCATCGCTGACCTTGACGGCACCCATCCCGATGCCCGCGCCATCACATCTGCCCTGCTGCGCGCCGATCATGTCTATGTCATTGGCCGCGACACCGGCTATGGCGCAGCCCAGGAACTGGCACTGAAGATCAAGGAAACCTGCGCCCTGCATGCCGAAGCCTATTCCAGTTCCGAGGTGCTGCATGGCCCCTTGCAACTGGTCACAAACCCGCTGCTGATCCTGATACTCGACACCGATCAACCGGGTCTGCAAGCCTCGCTTGACACGGCCGAGGCCCGCTTTCGCGCCACGGGTGGCACGGTCTATCGCATCAAACCCTCGGATGTCGGCGCCACGGATCTGACCCCTGCGGCGGCAGCGGCGGCGCTGCTTTATCTGACCTATCCTCTGGTTCTGGCCACCGCTCTGGCCTTGGGCCATGATCCGGACCGTCCCGCCACCCTGTCGAAAGTGACCCAGACAACATGATCGCAGCGGGAATCGACCTTGGCGGCACCAAGATCGAGGCGCAAGTCTTCGATTCCGGCTGGACCAGGCTCGATTCTCAGCGCATCGCCACGCCACTAACCTATGACGCCCTCGTTGCCGCCATGGCCGATCAGATCAACTGGATCGAGGCGCGGGCCAAGGGCGTCCCCATTGGCGTGGCCGCGGCAGGTCTGGTCAATCCCATGACCGGCCTTGCCCTGACCGCCAATTTGCCAGCGACCGGTCATCCCTTTCCCGCCGACATCGCCCGTGCTGCGGGCCGTCCCATCACCTATGTCAACGACTGCCGCGCCCAGGCCCTGTCCGAGGCGCAGTTTGGCGCGGCGCGCGGCTACCGCACGTCGCTGGCGCTTAATCTGGGAACCGGCCTTGCCGGGGGCATCGTGCTGGACGGCGCATTATTGCCCGGCCCCACCGGCCTTGGCGGCGAGTTTGGCCATTTTGCCTTGTCCGCCAATGTCGTGGCCGCCCACAATCTGCCCATCCTCCGCTGCGGCTGCGGCCGGATGGGCTGTTCCGAGACGCTGATTGCCGGCCCCGGCATGGCCCGGCTTTACACCCATCTCGGCGGCAGGACGGCCTCGTCGGAACAGATCGTCCAGGCCCGCAAAAGCGACCCTGTTGCTGCCAAAACCTGGGATGTCTGGGTTCGGCTGACCGCCGAACTGATCTTCACTTTGTGCCTGACGGTCGATCCCGAAATCGTCGTCCTGGCGGGCGGGTTGTCGCGGGCCGAGGGGCTGGTCCCTGACCTTGCGAGCGCGCTGCAAAAGGCCCAGCTTTCAGGCTATGCCGCTCCTGCCATTCGCCTGGCCGAGGGCGGGGAAACCACCGGCGCACGCGGCGCCGCCTTTGCCGCCTTTACCGACCGTGAAAGGGGCAGGCGCGCATGACAATCCCGCCGACCCGATGGCTGTGCCCTGATCTGGTCTTTGATGGCCAGACCCTGCTTGCAGGTCATGCCCTGATCGTGTCGGCCGGCAAAATTCAGGCTCTGATACCGCAAAAAGACCTGCCCGCAGGTGCCAACCGCACCCCTGTCAAGGGCTGCGTCACCCCTGGATTTCTGGACCTGCAGGTCAATGGCGGGGGCGATGTCTTTCTGAACGCCACCCCCACGGTCGCTGGCATGGCTGCGATTGCCGCCGCCCATCGCCGCTTTGGCACCGTGGGCATCATGCCCACACTGATCACCGACGCGCCCGAGGTTCTGGACCGCGCCGCCATAGCCGCAATTGCCGCCTGCGATCATCAGGGTATCCTTGGGCTGCATATCGAAGGGCCGCATATCAGCCTGCCCCGCCGCGGCACCCATGCGGCGCAGTTCATCCGCCCGCTGGACGCCCGCACCCTGGATGTCGTGCGCAGGCTGCGCGCCGCCGATGTGGCCGTGCTGATCACCGTGGCCCCCGAGGCCACCAGCCCCGGCCAGATCGCGGCACTTGCCGCCACCGGCGCTGTCGTCTCGATCGGCCACAGCGATGCCACAGCCGAGGCGACCCGCGCCGCTTTGGACGAAGGCGCCAGCTGTTTCACCCATCTTTACAACGCCATGTCGCCGATGCTGAACCGTGCGCCGGGCGTCACCGGGGCCTGCATCAACTCGACCGCCCATGCCGGCATCATCTGCGACGGCATCCATGTCGCGGACGAGATGCTGGCCCTGGCCCTGCGCGCGCGGCCCAGGGCTGACACGACCTTTCTGGTCTCGGACGCGATGTCCACCGTGGGCGGTTCGGACCATTTCAGCCTGTACGGTGACGTAATTCGCCTGGAAAACGGCCGTCTGGTCAATGCCGAAGGGTCCTTGGCCGGGGCGCATGTGACCATGGCGGAAAGCGTGGCCCGGTTGATCCGCGTGCTGGGCCTGGCACCCGACATGGCGCTGCGTATGGCCGTGACCATCCCGGCCCGGGTGATCGGGGCGGATCATCTGGCGCTTTTGCCGGGCCGCCTGGCCCAGGACATTCTGGTTCTGGACGACACTTGGCAGGTCACGGGCACCTGCGCCGATGCCGCGTTGGCGGCGTGACCCGGCCCTTCCTGTCACCCGGCCTATACGACTTTGACAGCTTGCAGCCCGGCGACCGGATTGCCACGCAAAGCATCACTATTAGGGCGGAATTGATCACATCCTTCGCCACCCTGACCGGCGACACCTTTGAAATTCACCTGTCCGACAGCGGGGCCGCCGCACATGGTTTTCACGCCCGGATCGCCCATGGTCTGCTTGTCCTGTCCTTGATCGAGGGGCTTAAATCCACGGCCCCCGCCCGGATCGATGCCTTGGCCGCCCTGGGCTGGGACTGGTCCTTTCGCGCGCCGGTTCATGTCGGCGACACTATTCGCGCCGAGGTCGAGGTCGCATCCAAACGCGCCAGCGCAAATCCGACGCGGGGCCTTTTGACGCTGAACATCGACGCCTTCAACCAAAGGTCAGAACGGGTCCAAAGTGGCCAGAATCGCGTGATGGCCTATCGGCGCAAAGGTTAATTCCAGGTCACCGGAAAATACCATCCCATTGATTTAAAAGTGATTTCCTGTGCATCCAGATCTGGACGCCCGGCTTTTCCCGCCCGGCCCCAGGAAAATCACCCCCTGACCGCTATCAAACCGCCCCGCTTTACGCCAAAATCGCCGCCAAAAGGGGATGCCATGCGCGAATACGCCTCCAACCGCGTGCCGATAAGGGCGCTTTGCAATGCCAGTGGCACTTTGGCCATCATCACCCAGACCCAGGGCACATCTTATCGCAATGTCGGCACGATGATGGCCTTCATGGCAAAGGGTCGGCGGATCGGCTCGCTGTCGTCGGGCTGTATCGAGGATGACATTGCCGAACACGCGGCCAAGGCGCTGGCCACCGGCCGTGCCACGCCGCTGCGCTATGGCCTGGGTTCGCCGTTTTTTGACCTGAAGCTGCCCTGCGGTGGCGGCCTGTCGATCCTGTTGATCCCGAACCCTGACCGCGCCGTTCTGGCCCGGATCCTTGCCTTGGGCGACGCGCGGCAGACGGCCGCCCTGTCCGTCGGCCTGTACGACGGCAGCCTTGGGCTGGACCGCGATCCCGCCCCGGACCGCCTGATCGTCCTTTTGAAGTCCGAGCTGCGCTTCTGGGTCTATGGCCATGGGGTCGAGGCGATTGCCTTTGCCAAGATGACCCAGGCCACTGGCTATGATGTGACCCTGTTCGGCCAGGAAAGCCTGCAATCCGACCTTTCCCGCATCGGCCCGCTGAACGCCCAGACCGTGCCAAGTTTCCGCAGCTACACCTGCCCCAGGCCCGACGCCCGCACCGCCATCACGCTGTTCTTTCATGACCATGAAAACGAGGCGCGGCTTTTGGCGCAATTTCTGCCCTCCGAGGCCTTTTTCATTGGCGCGCAGGGCTCGCTGGCCGCCCGCACCCTTTTGCTCAAGGATCTGAACGCCATGGGTGTGGCCCCCGAACATATTGCCCGGCTTTCCCCCGGCTTTGGCCTGATCCCGTCCTGCCGTGACCCGCGCACATTGGCGGTTTCAGTCATGGCTCATGTGCTGTCTGTCGCGGATCAGGCCCATACACGTTGACCCAAGCGGGCCGCAGGGCTAATCCGGGCATCGAACCCTTGCAGATCGGATGCGGAATTGACGAACTATCTTTATCAGAACGATCTACCCGCCAACCTGAACCTGGGGCCGATTGTCGCGATTGATACCGAGACGATGGGCCTTGATCCACGCCGCGACCGGCTGTGTCTGGTTCAGCTGTCCTCTGGCGATGGTCATGCCCATCTGGTCCAGATCGGTCGTGGCCAGACCGCTGCCCCCAACCTGCAACGCCTTCTGGCCGATCCTGCCGTGCTGAAGCTGTTCCACTTTGGCCGGTTCGACATTGCGGCCCTGCAAAACGCCTTTGGCACGGTCACGGCCCCGGTCTGGTGCACCAAGATCGCGGCCAAGCTGGTGCGCACCTTTACCGACCGGCATGGCTTGAAATACCTGTTGGCCGAATTGGTGGGCGTCGATGTCTCCAAGCAGCAGCAGACCTCTGATTGGGGGTCTGTCACCCTGTCGGATGCGCAAAAGGACTATGCGGCCTCGGATGTCCTGTATCTGCACAAGCTGAAAGACGCGCTTCAGGCTTGCCTGATCCGCGAAGACCGCCTGGATCTGGCCCAGCGTTGCTTTGACCATCTTCCGACCCGCGCCGAACTGGATCTTCTGGGCTGGGAGGAGCCGAATGACATCTTCCACCACTGATTTCCTGGCCACGGCCCGGCGGGTCATCACCACCGAATCCCAGGCGCTGACCACGCTGGCCGCTGCGTTGGACGACAATTTCGCCAAGGCCGTGTCGCTGATCCTGGCGGCCAAGGGGCGGGTGATCGTCTCGGGGATGGGCAAATCGGGCCATATCGCCCGCAAGATCGCCTCGACCCTGGCGTCAACCGGCACACCGGCGCAATTTGTGCACCCCGCCGAGGCCAGCCACGGCGATCTTGGCATGGTGACCGAAGGTGACGTGGCGCTGGTCCTGTCCAATTCGGGCGAGACGCCGGAACTGGCCGATATCATCGCCCATACCCGCCGGTTCAACATTCCGCTGATCGGGGTGGCGTCGCGGGCCGGATCCAGCCTGATGCGGACCGCCGATGTGGCGATCCTTCTGCCCGCCGCCCCCGAGGCCTGCGGCACCGGCATCGTGCCCACCACCTCGACCACCATGACGCTGGCTTTGGGCGATGCTTTGGCCGTGGCGTTGATGGAGCACCGCGATTTCACGCCTGACCATTTCCGCATGTTCCACCCCGGCGGCAAGCTGGGCGCCAAGCTGTTGAAGGTCCGCGATCTGATGCACGCCGAAGTGCCGCTGACCCGCGACACCAGCCCGATGAGCGAGGCCCTGCTTGCGATGAGCCGCTCTGGCTTTGGCGTGACGGGTGTGGCAGATGCCAGCGGGGCGCTGATGGGGATCATCACCGATGGCGACCTGCGCCGCCATATGGAGGGGCTTTTGACCCTGACCGCCGGTCAGGTGATGACCCGCAACCCCAGGACGATCGAGCCGGACGCATTGGCTGAACAGGCCGCTGCCATGATGGACGCGCGCAAGATCACCTGCCTTTTCGTGCTTGACCCCGCCCGCGGGCCGCAGGCGCTGGGCATCCTGAAAATTCACGACCTTCTGCGCGCCGGAGTGGCGTAATGGCTCTGGCGCGGCCGGACAATCTGCATTCCCGGCTGGTGTTCTGGCTCAAGATCCTGCTGCCGCTCGCGGCCCTGACGATCCTGTCCACCCTGTTTCTTTTGTCGCGCAATATCCGCCCCGAGGATGCCATTCCCTATGCCGATGTCGATGTGGCCGACCGCATCCGCACCCCGCGTCTGACCGCGCCCGATTTTGCCGGTGTCACGGCCGACGGCGCCGCCTTGTCGCTGAAAGCCGCCGAGGCGCGGGTCAGCACCGATGGCAGCGCCACGCCGGGGGCGATCAATGACCTGGTCGGCCTGCTGGAAACCCCGGACGGCGCCCATACCGATCTGACCGCCAAGACAGCCACGCTGGACCCGGTTGGCCGGACCATGGTGATGGGCGGTGGCGTGACGATTGCCAATTCCGCAGGCTACCGCGTCCAGACCCAGGGCATCCGTGTGGCTTTGGACCGCACCAGGTTGGACAGTGACGGCAAAGTCACCGGAACCGGCCCCGATTTCACATTCGAGGCGGGTTCCTTGCACCTTGGTCTGGTTGATCCCGTCCAGCATACCTATCTTCTGGTTTTCAATGATGGCGTGCGGATGGTATATCTTCCCGCGACCGAAGGGACAAAAGACTGATGCGCAAAGTCCAGACCCTGAAAGCGATCCTTCTTGCCCTTGGCTTGGGCCTTGTCGCAACCGCCGCTGCCGCCCAGGGCACGAATATCGAATTTGCCGGCCTCAAGACGGATGTTTCCCAGCCCGTGGAAGTGGCGGCTGATCAGCTTTCGGTCAATCAGGCCGATGGCACCGCCATTTTCAGCGGCAATGTCGTGATCACCCAGGGCGCGATGAAACTGCAGGCTTCCAGTGTGACCATCCAATATGCTTCGGACCACAAATCGATCGAAAACCTGCATGCCGAGGGCGGTGTCACCCTTGCCTCCGGTTCTGATGCCGCCAGCGCCGAGACCGCCGATTACCTGCCGAACACCGGCGATCTGACCCTGATCGGCAAGGTGATCCTGACCCAGGGTCAGGCCGCTATTTCGGGCGAGAAGCTTGTGCTCAGCCTGAAATCCGGCCTTGGCACCATGTCCGGCCGCGTCACAACCATCTTTACGCCGGGCAACAATTGATGGCGGCACCTCTGTTCAGCGTGACCGAAGGCTCGGCCGGGCTGCAGGTCTTGAACCTGCGCAAAAGCTATAAAAAACGCCTGGTTCTGCGCGACGTTTCGTTGTCGCTGAACCGGGGCGAAGTTGTGGCTTTGCTGGGTCCCAATGGCTCGGGTAAAACCACCTGTTTTTACGCCATTGCGGGCCTTGTGACCCCCGAGGCCGGGCAGGTCATGCTGGACGGTCGCGATGTGACCGCGTTGCCGATGTATCGCCGCGCCCGGCTTGGCATCGGCTATCTGCCGCAGGAAGTGTCAATTTTTCGCGGCCTTTCAACCGAGGACAACATCCTCGCCGTTCTGGAAATCGCCGAACCTGACCGCCACAAGCGCCGCGAAAAGCTGGAAGAGCTTTTGTCGGAATTCTCGATCACCCATATCCGCCACGCCCCCGCCCTTGCCCTGTCCGGCGGCGAACGGCGCCGGGTCGAAATTGCCCGCTGCCTTGCGGCTGATCCGAAATACCTGCTGCTTGACGAACCTTTCGCCGGGGTTGACCCAATTGCCGTTGACGAGATCCGTCAACTGGTGCGCGCCTTGCGGTCCCGTGGCATCGGTGTGCTGATCACCGACCACAATGTCCGCGAGACGCTGGAAATCGTGGACCGCGCCTATATCCTGCACGACGGCAAGATCTTGATGACCGGCACGACCGATGAAATCATCCGCGATGAAACGGTCCGGCGTGTCTATCTGGGCGAGAATTTTCGCATCATCTGACAACTGCGGCCGATCTTTCATTGGTCTGTTGACAAGTGGCCCGCTCCTTCCCCAAATGATGGGGATGAGAGCGTTGAACGCCCTGCCTTCCCTGCCCCCTACGGCCCCGACCGGGCTTCGTAAACGCTCAGGCCTATGCCTGACACTCCTATCCTCAAATCCGACAGCCTATCCTGACACCTGTTCCCGTCAGGCCAAATAACTCTGCGCAAAGGAGGCATCATGCGCTACCAGATCAGCGGCAAACAAATCGACATCGGCGAGGCCCTTCAGACGCATGTCAAGGCCGAACTTGGTGAAATCGTTGAGAAATATGCCCAGCGCCCGACCGATGCCACCATCGTCTTCTCGAAATCCGCCCATGAGCATGTCTGCGAGGCGATCATTCATCTGTCCACCGGTCTGACCGCCCAGGCCAAGGGCCATGCGCCCGAGATTTATGCCGCCTTCGAAAGCTGCCGCGAAAAGATGGACAAGCAGATGCGCCGCTACAAGCGCCGCCTGCGCAACCACCACCGCGACCGCACATCGCCTGTTGAATTCCAGCAGGGCGCGTCCTATATCCTCGCCGCACCTGACGAACCCGATGAGGGAGAGACCGATACGCTGCAGCCCGTCGTCGTGGCCGAGATGGAGACGAAGATCCCATCAATCACCGTGGGTGAGGCCGTGATGCAACTGGAACTGGCTGGCAAGCGTTTCCTGGTCTTTCGCAATGAGGGACATGGCGGGGTGAACGTGGTATATATGCGGGACGACGGGAATATCGGCTGGATCGACCCTCGAAACAGCAAGTGAATATCCCCGCGATATCGGGCGAGCAGGTAAGAAACGACGCATGGAACTTTCAAAACTGCTGAACCTCGGCGCAGTCCGGGTCGTGGGTCAATTGACTGGCAAGAAGCGTCTGTTTCAGGAACTGGGCGAAATAGCCGCCCAGACCTACCGGCTGAACGCCTCTGTGGCGACGGACGGTTTGCAGGAACGCGAAAGCCTGGGGCCGACCGGTGTGGGCCATGGCATCGCCTTGCCCCATGCGCGTCTGGATGACCTTGATCAGATCGTCGCCGTCTTTTTGCGCATGGAACGCCCGCTGGATTACGATTCGGTCGATCGCCAGCCCGTCGATCTGGTCTTCGGGCTGTTCGCGCCCAAGGAAAGCGGCGTCGATCACCTCAAGGCGCTGGCCCTTGTGTCGCGCACCATGCGCGACCCTGGCATCTGCGCCAAACTGCGCGCCAATACCGATCCGGCCAAGCTGCACGCTATCCTGACCGAATCGCGCGCCAATCAGGCGGCGTGAACGGAACAGGTGATACCCTTTAGAGTATCCGTCTTGTTCAAGCCATGGTTTCGGTCCATTTCCTGTCATCCCTGAGCAGGGCGTTTGCGATTGTGATGATGCGTCGCATGATGGCGGTT
>JAYSWK010000394.1:0-3928 GCA_043718085.1 Rhodobacterales bacterium | reverse complement strand
AATTCCGCGCCCAGAACCGGGGCGGCAAGGGTCTGGCCTCGATGGCGACAAAAGAGGATGATGTGGTGACCACTTTGTTCGTGGCCAATACCCACACGCCGCTTTTGTTCTTTACGACCAATGGCATGGTCTACAAGATGAAGACTTGGCGTCTGCCGCTGGCGGGGCGCACGGCCAAAGGCAAGGCCATGGTCAATATCCTGCCGATCGAAAACCGCGTCTCGATCGCCGCCCTGATGCCGGTGGACGTGCCCGAGGAAGACTGGGAAAGCCTTCAGATCGTCTTTGCCACCTCGGACGGCGATGTGCGCCAGAACGATCTGAGCGACTTTACCAATGTCATGCGCAACGGCAAGATTGCGATGAAGCTGCCCGATGGGGTGACGCTGGTGAATGCCGCCATTGCCGACGAGAATGACGACATCATGCTGGTGACCGAACTTGGCCGCGCCATCCGCTTTTCGACCCAGGAGATTCGCGTCTTCAAGTCGCGCGGGTCAACCGGGGTTCGGGGCATCCGCCTGGCCGACAATGACCATGTGATGTCGATGGCGATCATCCGGCACTTCGACGCAACCCCGGAAGAGCGCGAAGCCTACCTCAAGCAGCGCCGGCTGATGGCCGGTGTGACCGAGGACGAGGCGGATGACGAGGAAGTGGCCGTGGCCGCCGGCCAGTTGTCCACCGAACGCTATGCCGAGATGTCGGCAGCCGAAGACCTGATCCTGACCATCACCAAGGGCGGGTCAGGCAAGCTAAGCTCCTCGCATGACTATCCGGTGCGCGGGCGGGGCGGCATGGGGGTCAAGGCGATATCGCCGGGCCCGCGCGGAGGCCGCATCATCGCCTCGTTCCCGGTCGTCGCCAGCGACCAGATCATGCTTGCCACCTCGACCGGCCAGTCGATCCGGGTGCCGGTGGACCAGGTCAGCTTCCGCTCACGTTCTGCGGGCGGGGTGCGGGTGTTCAACGTGGCGGCCGATGAGGAAGTGGTGTCGGTCGCCCGGGTGGCCGAACAGGGCGAAGAATGACAATGAATAGCGATACTTGGCTTTTGGTCATTGTTGGCCTTTACTTCGCTTACCTGATTTGGAGCAACGTCCGGCCAACAAAGATCCAATCCAGATATGCAGAACAGCAAGAGGAGAGCCTGTATTTCAGTAAGGAGGGGCGGGAATGGATGCAGAAGAACTACGCGGAAAATCGCGCCATTCATAAAGAAAATGCGCGCAACCTTGACCGCATCGCCACCGCGCTCGAGGCGCGGGAAAAGTGATCGACGGTCTGCCGGCCCGGCTGGCGGACCTCGCCGCACTTGGGCAGACCACCACCTACGGCGCGCTGGCCCGCGACCTCGGCCTCACCGGCCCCGCGAGCATCGTCCGACTGGCAACTGCGCTTGAATCTCTGATGGAAGAAGACGCCGCGAAGGGTGACCCCTTGCGCGCCGCCCTGCTTTCAGCCCGCGGCTCTACCCTGCCTGCGCAGGGCTTCTTTGCCAAGGCTGCCACATTGGGTATCCATATCGTCGACCCCGCTGCCTTTGTATCCGACCAGCGCCTTGCGCTTCACATTGACACAATTTCTTTGCGTGATGGTGAGGTGAAGTGAAAAACCCCGGCTCTGTCCACGATCCCATCGCTTCCCATTCCCCCCAAAACCCAATAAACCCCGGCCATGGAACCCTTGCACATCGTAGGCGGCGGTATGGCCGGATCTGAGGCGGCCTGGCAGGCCGCAGAGGCGGGCGTGCCGGTGGTGCTGCACGAGATGCGGCCCAAGATCGGCACATTCGCGCACCGGACCGGCGATTTTGCCGAGATGGTCTGTTCGAACTCGTTCCGGTCGGACGACAGCGAGCAAAACGCGGTCGGACTTTTGCATTGGGAGATGCGGGCGGCGGGGGGGCTGATCCTGCATGCGGCTGAACAGAACCGCTTGCCTGCGGGCGGGGCCCTGGCTGTGGACCGCGATCCATTTGCGGGTTATGTGACGGAAAAGCTGAAAGCACATCCGCTGATTTCGACGTCTTATGAGGAAGTTACCGAGCTTCCTTCAAGTGGCAATTGGATCGTGGCTACCGGGCCGCTGACCTCATTGGCCATGGCGGAAAGCATTCGTCAGACCACCGGTGCCGCACAACTGGCGTTTTTCGATGCCATTGCGCCCATCGTCTATGCCGATACGGTGGATATGTCGGTGGCCTGGATGCAAAGTCGCTACGACAAGGGCGAGACCGTCGAAGAGCAGACGGCCTATATGAACTGCCCGATGACAAGGGATCAGTATTACGCCTTTATCGACGCGCTGCTGGCCGCCGACAAGTCCGAGTTTCACGCGGGCGAAACGGCGGGCTATTTCGACGGCTGTCTGCCGATTGAGGTGATGGCCGAGCGCGGCCCCGAGACGTTGCGCCATGGGCCGATGAAGCCGGTGGGGCTGACCAATTCGCATGACCCGCAGATCAAGCCCTATGCCGTGGTGCAGCTGCGCCGCGACAACAAGCTGGGCACTTTGTACAATATCGTCGGATTTCAGACCAAGATGAAGTATGGCGCGCAAGCCAATGTTTTCAAAATGATTCCCGGATTGGAGAATGCAACGTTTGCCCGACTGGGCGGGATTCACCGCAACACGTTCATCAATTCGCCGACGCTGTTGGACGATCAGATGCGATTGAAGAGCCGGCCGAATATTCGCTTTGCGGGCCAGATCACCGGCGTTGAGGGCTATGTCGAGAGTGCCGCCATGGGATTGGTGGCGGGCCGGATGGCTGCGGCCGAGATCAAGGGACAGACCCTGCCGCCTCCGCCACCGGAAACCGCCATGGGGGCGTTGATCACGCATATCACCGGGGGGGCGGACGCCAAGACCTTTCAGCCGATGAATGTGAACTTTGGCCTGTTCCCCCCGATTGACGCCAAGGGCGGGCGCAAAGGGCGTCAGACGCGATATAAGGCCTATACCGACCGGGCCAAGGCTGCGTTCACAGAATGGCTTGCGTAACGCGCTTTGCCCCGTCGCCCACCGGCCCCTTGCATCTGGGCCATGCCTTTGCGGCATTTGTCGCGGCTGATCGGGGCGCGCGGTTCCTGCTGCGGATCGAGGATATCGACCGGACGCGTTGCCGACCCGAGTATGAGGCGGCGATTTACGATGATCTTCAATGGCTGGGACTGACTTGGGAAAAGCCCATCTTGCGCCAGTCGGAAAGGATCGAGGCCTATCAGCAAGCGCTTGATATACTGATCGAAAGTGGCTTGACCTACCATTGCACCTGCACAAGGGCCGATATCCGTGCGGCCCTTTCGGCGCCGCAAGGTGAGGCGGAAGCGGTCTATCCCGGTACTTGCCGGAACCGGGGGCATGGGCAGGGGGCGTTGCGACTGGACATGGGCAAGGCCATAGCGGGTTTGGCGGGGCTTGGCTTTGTTGAAAAGGGAGTGTGGCAGGGCTTTGACGCGAGCCAGCTGGTTCACACTTTGGGTGATGTCATATTGGCGCGCCGCGACATTGGCACGGCCTATCATCTGGCGGTGGTGGTGGATGATGCGTTTCAGGGCATTGCCGAGGTCACCCGGGGGCAGGATCTGCAGGAGGCTACCGCGCTGCACGTCGTGTTGCAGCGGCTTTTGGGTCTGGCGACCCCGGACTATTTCCACCACCGGCTGATCCTGGATGATCAAGGCAAGCGGTTGGCCAAGCGCGATGATGCCCGCGCTTTGGCCCGGTATCGCGCCGAGGGGGCGACGCCGGGGGATATTCGCAGAATGGTCGGGCTGTAGAGCGTGTCGAGTTCAATTGAATTCACCTTGCACCCCGAACGCGTTTGCATAGGCAATCGCTGCCTCGGGTGCAAGGTGAATGCCCAAATCCGGTCGAACGCGACACGCCCCAGGCCCTATTTCGCCCGCATCAGCATGCCGAA
>JAYSWK010000393.1:0-1532 GCA_043718085.1 Rhodobacterales bacterium | reverse complement strand
CAAGCCTTCCTGACCAATGGTGCCCAAGCCATCAACCTGCACCGCGGCACCTGGCACGGCGTGCTGACCCCGCTGCACGACCCCGGCCTCTTTGCCGTCGTGGACCGCATTGGTGCCACGCCAAATCTCGAGGAATTCCGCTACAAGACCCCCTTTACCGTCACGGCGCAATAAGCGGCGCCTCAGCGCGTCCCGGGCAACGCCGTCTCCCAGACCAGTCCCCGCGCGCTCCCTTCGGCAAACCCCGCGAACCTGCCGTCGAGATAAAGCGTCCTTTCCGTTTCGCCTTTCAGGTGCTCATCCAGAAACGCAGTGACGAAATGCTGGGCGATGTTGTTCATCCGCACAGAGTCCCAGACCGGATCGGCGTAGTGTTCAAACGGGACAAAGTCGAGATGCGGCGACGGCCGCCAGCTTTCCAGCGGTGCCGGGATCGGGGCTGCGGCATTGTGGCCCGCATTGTGAAACGTCAGCAGATGGCGCTCCGTGGCCGTGGCCTCGTCAAAGATCAGCCGCATGCCGTTCTCATAGCCTGATATGCCGTCGGCGCTGCCCGCGATGATCAGGGCCGGCACCGACAGCCCGGCCATGCCGACGCCGTCCCACAGCCCCAACTGCCGCCCCCACGGCCCGATGGCCACGATCGCCTTCAGCCTCGGGTCGGCGTGCGCCTCGCAATGCCGCTCCCAATGTCGCGCCACCGCCCCTGCCCGCTCCAGCGTCAAGGCGGCCCGCGCCACCGCCGCTCCGCCCGAAACCAGCGCCCCATAGCCCCCCATCGAATACCCCACGATGGCCGCCGCCCTGGCCCCCAACGCCGCAATGACAAAACTTGTGTCCAGGGGCCGGTTCACCAATGTCGAGCCAAACGCCTCGCCGCCCAGATAGGCGGCATCGCCATATGTGCTGTCCGCATGATCAATTGCCGCAACCCGGTAGCCTTTGGAGGCGAGGTTTTCCCCCAGATGGCTCATCAGCATCCGGTTGCCCGGATAGCCGTGGCTGATGACCACCAACGGGAACTCCCCCGCCACCGCTTCCGCCTCCCGCGCAGCGGCGCCATGCAGATCAACCGGCGTCCGCCCATCGCGCAGCAGCGTCCGGTAGGGTTCCACACGCCCCGTGCCCGGCACGGCTGGATACCACAGCTCCACCATCAGTTGCCGGTCGCTCAGCCTTGGCGATCCGGCCAGCGCTGCCATGACATCCATCTGCCCCGGATTGACCAGCTCCAGCGTCCGCACCCCCACGGCATGGGGCCCTGTGGCCGCCAAAGCCGGCGCATCCGGGCGGATCAGGTCGATCCGGTTGTCAAAGCTCCGCATCCGCATTCCTCCGCCGCACCGAACTTGTCGCTGCTCCGCAAAATGAAAAAGGGGCAGCTTGCGCCACCCCTTCTTACGAATTTCTGACCCGATCCGCGAAGGATCTGCGGCCGGAAAGCTTATGCCAGCGCCAGGTTGATCGCCGACTCGCGGCCATCACGGCCGGATTCGATGTCGAACGTCACGGCCTGGCCGTCGTCCAACTGG
>JAYSWK010000392.1:0-3929 GCA_043718085.1 Rhodobacterales bacterium | reverse complement strand
CCAGCGAAAACAGCACCATCATCGCGATGGATATGGCGACCCAGCGGTTGCGCAGCGCGACGCGGAATTCGGTGGACGCCGTGGCGGCGATGCGGTTCATTGCCCGGCCCTTTTGCTGAAATGGCTGTAGATGTCCTCAAGCGAGGGCGGCAGGATGTCGATATCGGCGATCCGGTCGCCAAGGGCGGCCAGCCGGGACAGCAGCGCCAGCTTGTCGGCCTGGGCGCAGGTCAGCATCAGCTGACCGGCCTGCACGGCAGCCTCGGGAAGGGCTAAGCGCACCTCGGCCTCGGACCCGGACCTGGGCGAGACATGAAAGGCAACCGGCAGGGCCGCGCTGCGCCGCAGATCGGCCAGCGCCCCCTGGGCCACCAGTTCGCCGCCCGACAGGATCAGGATACGGTCAGTCCGCGCCTCGACCTCGGTCAAGGCGTGCGATGACAACAGGATCGCGGCCCCCTTGGCGGCCAACCCGTCCAAGAGTTCGTAAAAGTCGCGACGCGACACCGGATCAAGGCCGCTGGTGGGTTCGTCCAAGACCAGAAGGCGCGGCGTGCCGATCAGGGTCTGGGCCAGACCCACACGCTGGCGCATGCCTTTGGAATAGGTGCCGATCCTTCGGCGGGCGGCCGGGCCAAGGCCAACCTGTTCCAACAGACCCATGGCCAAAGCCGCATCCTCGCCGCGCAAGGCAAGGTAGTGCCGGATCTGCTCCAGCCCGGTCAGGGCCGGGTGAAAGGCCGCGTTTTCCGGCAGATAGGCGACATTGCGCCGCGCCTGCGAAGAACCCGGTGCGGCGCCGGTGACCTGCAAGTCGCCGCTGTCATAGGGGATCAGGCCCAGAATGATCTTCATCAGCGTCGATTTTCCGGCCCCGTTATGGCCAAGCAGGGCCACCCGTTCGCCTGGGGCGACGGTCAACGAGACCTGGGACAGCGCGCGTAGCACCCCGTAGGTCTTAGTCAGATGTCGCAGCGTCAGTGTCGGCGTCATGCGATGGGTCTTTCAGCCAGCGGTCGCCCACAAGGGCGGCCATTGCGGCAATGTCGGCGGGAATGGCGATTGCGGGGGCGGTGACCAACGGGTGGCTGTCCACCACGCCGCCGGGCAGGATGGCGGGAAACGAGGACTGGCTCCACCGGATCAATTGCACGGCGGGCGAGCCCATCAGCAGGCGGGCATCGGGTTGCGACCACAGGATCTGATCCATCAGGTCATTGGGGTGAAAGGGCGTATCGGCAAATCCGTCCCCGTTCAGATCGAAAACCGGGAAGTCCGACCAGAAATTGCCACGCCCCTCATAGCTCCATTCGATCGCCCGCGTGCCGACATACTTGACCTGCGTCCGGTTGCCGACAAAGGCGTTGTCGGTGACGGCATTGCCTTCGGACCCGGCGGTAAAGTGGATGCCGATGTCGCAGCCTTCAAACCGGTTGCCGACAAACAGATCCTTGCTGCTGTCATAGATGAAGGTGCATTTCGCGGCCCCCCGCACCAGATTGCCCGAAAAGTCGGAATGGTTGGATGCGTTGATCATCAGACCATGGTCACGGTCATCCAGCGAGGTGTTGTTCTTGACCAGCACATTGTTGGAAAACATGACGGCAAAGCCGAGATGGTTGCCGATCGACACATTGCCGGAAATTTCGCTGTCGCGGGTGTACATGTAATGCACCGCAAAACGCAGGTCGCGAAACAGGTTGTCGCTGTAGGTATCCCTGGAGGAGGTGTTCGAAAATATGCCGTCCCTGCCCCATCGGATATCATTGCCTTCGACCACAAGGCCGGGGCTTTTCCAGACATAGACCCCATTGCCACGCTGGTTCATCCGGGCGGTTTGGCGGCCTTCGATGACATTGTCGCGCACGGTGCAATCGGTGCAGCCGTGCATATCGACGCCGTGGAAATTGTCGGTCAGGTGGTTGCCCTGAACCATGATCCGGGCCGAGCCGCGGATGGTCTTGACCCCCGCATCCATATCTTCACCACGCCCGCCGGAATGGCTGATCTGCAGACCTGCCACGGTGATGTCGTGTCCTGTCAGAGTCAGCACGGTGCCTTGGCCCAACCCATCCAGAATAGCGCCGGGTTCCCCTTGCAGGGTCATCGGGTGGTCGATCACGAACTGCCCGGCATAGGTGCCGGCAGCCAAGATAAGCACATCGCCGGGCTGTGACCCGGCGATGGCGCGTTGCAGGTCTGCCCCTGGGGCAAGGCGCTGCTCGTCCGCTTGTGCAGGATGCACCAGCAGCGTCAGCGCCAAGAGGGGCAGCGCCTTGATCATGCCGCAGGTTCCACGAACATCCGGCCGCGCATTTCCATATGCAGCGCATGGCAGAACCACTGGCAATAGTACCAATGAACCCCGGGCTGCGTGGCGACGAAAGTGACCGACGAGGTCGCCTGCGGCCCGATTTCCATGGCGATGCCGTGGTTGCCCAGCGTGAAGCCATGGGTCAGATCGTCGATGTCATCAAGGTTGGTCACACAGACCGTCACCTCGTCGCCCTGTTTGACGGTGAAGCTTTCCAGACTGAAGTTTGGCGCCTGGCTGGACATATAGACCCGCACCTTGTTGCCGTCGCGGATGATCTGATCCTGATAATCGTCCAGGTTCACCCCGTCCGCTTCGGCCTGTTTGCGGGTTTCGGCCCACATCTTGTCCTGACGGTTCCACACCGATAGCGGGTTGACCAACGAGACATGGACGGCAATCGCGTCATGCGGTTCGGCAAAGTTCGGCCCGTCATGCACGACCTTCATCTTGTCGCCGGAAATGTCGATCAGCTGGTCATTCTCGGGCTTCAGGGGGCCCACGTTGATAAAGCGGTCCTTCGAAAACTTGCACAGGCAGACCAGCCATTTTCCATCGGCATCCAGCGTCTCTCCCATCGAGGTTTTCAGGTGACCGGGCTGGTATTGCACGTCAACCTTGTCCAGGATCGGATCAACCTTTTCGCCGTTATAGGCCTTGATCGCGGTTTCGATGTTCCACTTGACGACCTGACTGTCCAAGAAAAGCGAGGTGAACGCGTTGCCCATGCCGTCAAAGGCGGTGTGCAAGGGGCCAAGTCCCAGTTCCGGTTCGGCAACCACCGCCGAGCGTGGGTCGATATCCGAGGTGAACAGCGCATCCAGTTTGGTCACGTCGATCACCGAGACGGTGGGGCTAAGCTTGCCGCCGATGCAAAGATGGACCTTGTCCGGCGCCATGTTGCAGCCGTGCGGGTTGTTGGCCACCGGGATATAGCGGGTATAGTTCTTGTTCGACCCTTTGCGCCCGTCCAGCACCTTGCAGCCGTTCAACTCGGTGAAATCGCCTTCGGAGATGCCCTTTTCAATCTCGGCGATGTTGAAGACCACGACATGGTCCATCTCGGCCGCGGTCATGTCGGCCTGGGTCATGCCCATTTCGCTGTTGTAGCTGGTCGAAAAGGCCCATTTGCCCTCATAGTCCGCATCGGTGTTGTCCAGATTGCCCGAAACCTGGATCTGCCAGGCGACGCGGAAGCTTTCGGTATCCACCGCGGTGAAGATGTTGGTGTAGGTCGCGACATCATCCATGGTCGAGCCATCGTTGTTCAAGGGCGTCTCATCCTCGCCATTGCAGAACAGATAGGTCGATTTGGGCCATTTCTGCGGACGCATGCCGTGGATGCCCTTGGCATTCGGGATCTCTAGCACAGCATCGGTTTTCATCACGTCGCAGCGGATGCGCGCCACACGGGTGTTGGCCTTGTCGTTGCCGAACAGATATTTGCCGTCATACTTGCCCTCGGTGAAGGACATGTGGACATGGTGCAAATCACCGTTCTCATGCACGACCTGATTGTTGGCGGCAAGGTAGGTTTTCGTCTCGTCCGTCATGGTTTCGTTCAGGATGCGCCGGCTTTCATTGGTGCGCCCCCAGCCTGTGGCCGAGCAGCGGT
>JAYSWK010000391.1:0-1533 GCA_043718085.1 Rhodobacterales bacterium | reverse complement strand
GCGGCCCTGATCGCGCTGGCCACGATCGCCGTGATCCAGGGGATGAAACATCTGGCCCCGAAATGGCCGGGTCTGCTGATAGCCGTCACGCTGGCCAGCCTTGCAGTCCATCTGTTCCATTTGCCGGTCGAGACGATCCAGGACCGGTTCGGCGCCCTGCCCCGCCTTTTGCCTGCGCCGCACCTGCCCCGGATCGATCCGGCCCGCCTGGCCGCCGCCCTGCCCTGGGCGCTCAGCTTCACCCTGCTCGGCGCCATCGAAAGCCTTCTGTCCGCCGTCGTGGCCGACGGGATGAGCGGGGCACGCCACCGCTCGAATGCCGAACTGGTGGCCCAGGGGCTGGCCAATGTCGGCGCGGCTTTGTTCGGCGGGTTTTGCACCACCGGCACCATTGCGCGCACCGCGACCAATGTGCGCGCCGGATCGCGCGGCCCGGTCTCCGGCATGTTGCATGCGGTCTTTGTGCTGGTGTTCATGCTGGTCGCAGCCCCCCTGGCCGGGCACATCCCCCTGGCTGCGCTGGCCGGGCTGTTGGCGGTGGTCAGCTGGAACATGGTGGAAAAGGCGCAGATCCGCGACCTGGCCCGCGCCAGCCGCGCCGATGCGCTGATCATGGCCGTGACCTTCCTGCTGGTCATCTTCCGCGACCTGACCTATGGCATCAGCGCCGGATTTGCCTTGTCGGGTCTGGTATTCATCCATCGCATGTCGCACAGCTCGCGCATGGCACCGGCTCCCGGCACCGACATCGCCCGACCGGGTCATGTCACCTTGCATCTGTCGGGCCCCTATTTCTTTGGCGCCGCCGCCCAGCTCAGCGCCGCACTTGACCTGATTGCCGACCAGCCCAACCATTTCACCCTCAACCTGGCCGACCTGGATTACCTGGACAGCTCGGCCGCCCATTCCCTGGCGCTGCATGCGCAAAAGCTGCACCGGCGGGGCGGGCAGATGGAACTTGCCGCCGTGCGCTCCGACCAGCGCGCCCTTTTGGAACAGGCGGGCCTTGTGCCGCCCCTGGCGCGCTATCTGTCCTGACCATCTGCGACGCAATGACAAATTGCATCGCCGTATCCCATGGTATTCAACGCGTGCGCGTCCTGGGCTGAAAACCTCTTTCGCTGCCAAAAAGCTGCGCTAGACTGGGCCCAAGACAACCCTAACACGACGGAAAGCGCCGGACCGGGACATGCCCGATCCCGGCCTGCACAGGAGAACCGACATGTCAGACCGCGCCCCCGCCCTCTTTACCGCCTCGGATGCCTTCATCAAGGGCGCCCATCTGACGGCCGAGGGCTATGCCACCTCCTATGCCGCCTCGCTGGCGGACCCGGACGGCTTCTGGGCGGCCCAGGCCCAGCGGATCGACTGGATCAAGCCCTTTACCCGGGTCAAGAACACCTCGTTCGCCAAGGGCAATGTGTCGATCAAATGGTTCGAGGATGGCACGCTGAACATTTCAGCCAATTGCATCGACCGCCACATGGTCACCCGCGCCACCCAGACCGCGATCATCTGGGAGCCGGATGATCC
>JAYSWK010000040.1:0-2451 GCA_043718085.1 Rhodobacterales bacterium | reverse complement strand
TCGGCGCCGTGACCCCCGCTCCGGCCGAACTGGACGACGACGGCCTGTTCATTTTCACCGGGCGCGAGGCCACACGCGCAGCGCCGCATATGCCGATGTTGCGCACGGCGATCCGTGGCCATGAACGCCTGACGATCACCTATCTTGACGAAAAGGGCATCGAAAGCCACCGCGACATTCGACCCTTGCAACTGGAATTCTGGGGCCGCGTCTGGACCCTGGCCGCCTGGTGCGAAGCGCGCCAGGATTTCCGGGCGTTCCGCGTCGACCGCATCCGCGCCATTACCCCCACGGGCGAGACCTTCCCCTCCGAACCCGGACGCGATCTAGCCACCTGGCGCGAACGCAGTCGGGGTCCTGACGCCACCTGACCCTTTCACTTCGGCTCAAATACTTGCGCCGGAGGCTGGATTTTTCGCCCGATCATGCAGCTGCGGTTAGACGTGCCGCGTGTCAGGCGGGAAAGACAAAACAGCGGTCCCGCCGGATCATCAGCCACAAGGCCGTTCCGGGCTTGGGCAGAAATACCCCTGGCACCGAGGCGGTCAGGATCGAGCCATCAAACTCCATCCGGAAATCGACCAGCGACGAGGCCCCAAGATAGCGCGCGCGCTGCACTGTGCCCCGCGCGGGTGTGCCATCCACCACCGTCGGATTTGGCCCGCGTCCGGCGCGGTCAAAGTCGATTTTCAGATGCTGCGGGCGGATGACAATATCCACCGCCCGCCCTTCGGCCTGACCAGGGGTCAGAAAGTCACCAAAGGGTGTCACCGTCAGTGCGCCTTTGGAAACACCTCTGATCACATTGATATCGCTGAAGAAACCGGCAGCGATCTTGTCAACCGGGGCATTATAGACATTGTATGGCGCGCCTTGCTGCACGATGCGTCCATCACGCATCAGGGCGATCTCATCCGCCATGCGCATGGCCTCGTCAGGCTCGTGGGTGACCAATAGCACGGCCGCGCCCTCGGCCTTCAGCACCGCCAGGGTTTCGTCGCGGATCCCGTCGCGCAGGCGGTTGTCCAGGCCGGAAAAGGGTTCATCCATCAGCATGACACGCGGGCGCGGTGCCAGGGCACGGGCCAGGGCCACGCGCTGTTGTTCGCCGCCCGACAGTTCATGCGGATGCTTGGCCTGAAACCCCGACAGGCTGACCCGCTCCAGCAATTCACCCACCCGGCGCGCCTTGGCGTCGCTGTCGCCCTTCAGCCCGAACGCCACATTGCCCGCCACGGTCAGATGCGGGAACAATGCGAAATCCTGAAACATCAGCCCCACACCCCGCGCTTCGGGGGGGGCATTGACGCCGGGACCAAAGACCGCCGCGCCGTCGATGGCGATGCGGCCCTGATCGGGGCGCTCGACCCCGGCAATGATCCGCAACGTCGTGGACTTGCCGCACCCCGAAGGGCCCAGAAGGCAGGTCACCTGTCCGGCCTCGACCGACAGCGACACATCCGAAACCACGGCGCGCCCGCCAAAGCTGCGGGTCAACCCTTCTACCTTCAGTCGCGGCGCTGCCATGGGAACCTGAGTAATTTGCTAGGGTTTTCCTAACAGCCCCCTGCCACCCCGACAAGTCCCCGGTTGGAAGGCTCGGAAGCGAACCTGCCGCCCTACATCGTCGCGTTCGTGGCCCCGCCATCCAGCAGTATGTTCTGCCCCACGACATAGCCCGCATGGACGCTGCACAGAAACGCGCACATCGCCCCGAACTCGGCCGCCGTGCCATAGCGGCGCGCAGGGATGCGGGCCTGGTTCGCGGCCCGGACCTCGGCATTGCCGCCATCAAGCGCGCGGATGCGGTCGGTGTCATGACTGCCGGGCAAAAGGTTGTTGATCGTCACCCCATGCGGCGCCACCTGCCGCGAGGTGCCCGCGACAAACCCGGTCAGCCCGGTCCGTGCGGTATTGGACAGGCCCAGTTGTGCAATCGGCGCCTTGACGGACTGGCTGGTGATATTGACCACCCTGCCCCAGCCCTGCGCGATCATGGCGGGCATGAGTGCGGTCATCAACGCAATCGGGGTCAGCATGTTGGCATCAATGGCTTTGAGGTAATCTTCGCGCGTCCAGCTCTCCCAACTGCCGGATGGCGGGCCACCGGCATTGGTCACCAGAATGTCCACACCCTGCGACGCCGCGATGACGGCCGCCTGAACCTCGGGCCTGGTGATATCGCCGACCACGGTCGTGACCTTGACGCCCTGGGCGCGCAAGGCCGCTGCCGTGGCCTCCAGACCCTCGGCCCCACGGGCGTTCAACACCAGATCAACCCCGGCCGCAGCCAGGGCCTCGGCACAGCCCCGACCAAGCCCCTTGGAGGCCGCCGTCACCAGTGCCCTTTTGCCCCTGATCCCCAGATCCATCGCCTTATTCTCCCAATACCCTCAAAATGCCGCTTGACCGTCAGGACTTGGCCGGAATTCCTGCCCAGTCTTGCAGGAA
>JAYSWK010000390.1:0-9860 GCA_043718085.1 Rhodobacterales bacterium | reverse complement strand
CGGGGCGGCTGGGCTGGGTGACGGACCGCAAGGGCTATCGCTATGCGCCGCGCCATCCGTCGGGGGTGGCCTGGCCGGACATCCCCGAGGGGGTGCTGGCGGTCTGGCGCGCGGTATCGGGGACCTTGCGGGCGCCGGATTGCTGTCTGATCAATTTCTATGGCGCGGGTGCGCGGATGGGATTGCATCAGGACCGGGACGAGGACGATTTCAGTTTTCCGGTCGTCTCGATCAGTCTGGGCGACGAGGCCCTGTTCCGCATGGGCGGGGTGGACCGGGCAATGGGCACCGAGTCGATCTGGTTGCGTTCGGGTGATGTGGTGGTGATGGGCGGTGACGCGCGATTGGCCTGGCACGGGGTTGACCGGGTCAGGCACGGATCATCGACGCTGCTTGCGCAGGGCGGGCGGATCAATCTGACGTTGCGCGTGGTGGAAGATGGCCAAGGATCTAGCGCGGCAAGAGGGGGCTGACTTGTAGGATGGGCAATTGCGCGGTTTTTTGGGGGCCCCAAAAAACCGCCATGCCCATCTTACTTGCCCGCGCCCCAACTGGCCGAGGCATATTGGCGGGTGAACGTGTCGCCCATCAGGCCCAGGGTGATCAGCACAAGGGCCGCGACCACCGGATAGGCCACCGATGTGTAATGCGGGCTGTAGTTCAGAAAGATGGCGCCGCGCGCCTGGTCGATGATGTGAAAAAGCGGGTTCCACGAAAACCAGACCAGCTTGGACGTGGGCAGGGCGTTGGCCAGAAACATCTTGCCCGAGGCGATCATGTTGGCCCGCGTATAAAAGCTGGTCACCACGCTGAAAAAATCCGGGGCCCAGGGCGTTGCGGCCTTGAAGATCATGCCGACGCCGATGCCCGTGACCCAGGCCAGGATCAGCATGGCCAGCGCCATAATGGGAAACTCCATCTCGATCCGGGCAAACATCGTGTGGTAAAAGAACAAGAGGACCGCGACGGACAGGACCTGCTGATAAAGGGCGGCAAGCGACTGGCCCGCAATCGCCACGATCGTGTTCATCGGCGCGTGTTTCATCATGGCCGAGGTCGGCCCCTCGGCCTTGGACACGGCTTTGATGGTGCGGATATGGGTCATGTACATGAAGATGCCCGACATGGTGTAGACCATGAAATCACCACGCACCGCCGAGCCCCGCATGCCCAGAAACGTGAACATGAACCAAAAGACCAGGACCATCATCAGCGATTGGATGATGTTGACGATCAGCCCGACCACGGCATTGGAATTGTTCATCCGCACGTCGCGGACGGCGACATGAAAAATCAGTTCCAGCGTGGCGAACATGCTGCGGACGCTGGATTTGCGGATGGCGGGTTGAAACATCTGCGCGGCCTTCTGGAAACGCCTGTGGGGTCTGTCCCAATTCTATGCTGGGAAATCTTGCTGTTCCCTTTAGGACAGTGATAAGCCGCAGACGAAAATTATTCAATAACGGGGAAATTCGGGCCGGTGCCCCATCCCTTTCAGGAGCCACGATGGATTATGCCCGCCTGATCCCGACAATCCGCCGCCTTGCCCTGGAAGCGGGCGACCGCATCATGGAGGTCTATAACGGCCCCGATTTCGCGGTGAAGGCCAAAAGCGATGCGACCCCGGTCACCGAGGCCGATGAGGCGGCAGACGCGCTGATCTCGGCCGGGCTGCGTGCGGCATTTCCCGATGTGGTGCTGATCACCGAAGAGCAGGCGGCGAGCCATGCGCTCAGCGCCTCGACCTTTCTGATCGTCGATCCCCTGGACGGGACCAAGGAATTCGTGCAGCGGCGCGGCGATTTCACGGTGAACATCGCCTATGTCGAAAACGGCGTGCCCAAGCGGGGCGTGGTTTATGCCCCGGCGCAGGGGCGGCTGTTCTATACCCGCGAAGACGGCGTTTCGGTTGAGGAAACCGGGCCGCTGGCCAAGGACAAGGTCGGGCCGACCAAGGCAATTGCGGTCACCCAGCCCGACAATGCGGCGCTGATGGTCGTGGCTTCCAAAAGCCACCGTGATCAGGCAACGGACGACTATATCGCCAAATATGCCGTCAAGGACATGAAAAGCGCGGGATCGAGCCTGAAATTCTGTCTGGTGGCCACGGGCGAGGCCGACCTTTACCCGCGACTGGGTCGCACCATGGAATGGGACACGGCGGCAGGCGATGCCGTGCTGCGCGGGGCGGGCGGACAGGTGGTGCGCTTTGACGACCACACCCCGCTGGCCTATGGCAAGACGGGTTGGGACAACCCGTTCTTCATTGCCTATGCCCCGGGGGTCAAGCTGCACAAATGACCGTCCTGATCGCCATTCCCGCCCGCTATGCCAGCACGCGCTATCCGGGCAAGCCCCTGGTCAATCTGCGCGGGCCGGATGGTGACAAGACCCTGATCCGGCGCAGCTGGGAGGCGGCGAAGTCGGTCAAGGGCGTGGACCGGGTCGTTGTGGCCACCGACGATACACGAATTCGTGATCATGCCCTGGGCTTTGGGGCAGAGGTGGTGATGACCTCGTCCGACTGCCAGAACGGAACGGAACGCTGCGCCGAGGTTGCGCAAAAGCTTTCGGGGTTTGATGTGGTGGTCAACCTGCAAGGCGACGCCCCGCTGACCCCGGCCTGGTTCGTCGAGGATCTGGTCGCGGGGCTTTTGGGTGATCCGGAGGCGGACATCGCCACCCCGGTTCTGCGGTGCGAGGGGCGGATGCTGGCAAGCCTGCAGGCAGATCGCCGTGCCGGGCGTGTGGGCGGCACAACGGCGGTTTTTGGTGCGGGTATGCGGGCGCTATACTTCAGCAAGGAAGTTATCCCCTTTACCGGCAAGGATTTTGCCGATGACGCGCCGACGCCGGTCTTTCACCATGTCGGGGTCTATGCCTATCGCCCACAGGCGCTGGCCGACTATCCGACCTGGCCCATCGGACCGCTGGAGCGGCTGGAAGGGCTGGAGCAGTTGCGGTTTCTGGAGCAGGGGCGTAGGGTTCTGTGTGTGGAGGTTGCGGCGCACGGACGGCAGTTCTGGGAGCTGAACAATCCAACGGACGTCCCTGTTATCGAGGCCATGATGGCAGCAATCGGGTGAGGCTATGGATCTTGCGGTCAGACTGACAAGAGTTTCGCGCGACCCTGTAGCCCAAGGTAAACATATTGATCTAAATTTGAGCAAAAGACTGCCATATTCCCCTTTTATTCATGCTTCATACTCGTTTGTATGAAGGTTATTGTGCCGGTCAACACGGCGCCCGAAAACCCCCGAGTGGTACATATGCGGAACATCAGTAAGTCAAAAGCCAAGAAAGTCACCAAGGCCGTTTTCCCGGTCGCAGGCATGGGAACCCGGTTCTTGCCGGCGACCAAATCGATCCCCAAGGAGATCATGACCCTGGTCGACCGCCCGCTGATCCAATATGCGATCGACGAGGCGCGCGCCGCCGGGATCAAGGAGTTCATCTTTGTCACGGCGCGCGGCAAGTCGGCGCTGGAGGACTATTTCGATCATTCGCCAGAGCTGGAGGCGGCGCTGCGTCGGTCCGGCAAGGATGACCTTCTGGAAGTGCTGCGCGACACCAATATGGATTCGGGCGCGATCGCCTATGTGCGGCAGAACCGGGCGCTTGGACTTGGCCACGCCGTCTGGTGCGCCAAAAGGCTGATCGGCAACGAGCCGTTCGCGGTCTTGCTGCCCGATGACGTGATTGCGGCGGAAAAGCCCTGTCTGCAACAGATGGTCGAAGCTTACGAACAGACCGGTGGCAACATGGTCGCGGCCATGGAAGTGCCGGTGGAGAAAACCTCAAGCTACGGCGTGCTGGATGTGGCCGAGGACATGGGTTCGATCCTGCGGGTCAAAGGCATGGTCGAAAAGCCGAAATCCGACCCGCCGTCAAATCTTGCCGTGATCGGGCGCTATATTCTGACACCGAAGATTCTGGTCAACCTGAACCGGATGCGTCAGGGCGCGGGGGGCGAGATCCAGTTGACCGACGCCATCGCCGAAGAGGCCACCACCACGGGCAATGTGTTCGGTTTCCGCTTCCGTGGCCAACGCTATGACTGCGGCAGCAAGCCGGGTTTCCTGCAAGCCACCGTGGCCTTCGGCCTGTCGCGCCCCGACCTGCGCGACGAATTTTCGGCCTATCTGGCCGATATGGTGGCGCTGCAGAAAGCGGCGCAATAGGCTGTGGCCACGATGTTCGAAGCAATGCGCCTGCGCCATACGCGCAGGCGTTTGCTTTGGCGGGCCATGCGCGCCCGCAGGCGGCTGACGGCGATCGCTGACCGAACCGGGACCATCCGGCCGAATGACATCCTTGGCTTTGCGGCCCTGCGCAACGAAGGCCAAAGACTGCCCCATTTTCTGGAGCATCATCGCCGTCTGGGGGTTTGCCATTTTCTGTTCGTCGACAATGGCTCGACCGATGGAAGTGCCGAATGGTTGTCGGGTCAACAGGATGTCTCGCTTTGGACGACGGCTGACAGCTACAAGGCCAGCCGTTTCGGGCTGGACTGGCTGAACGGGCTGTTGATGCGCCATGGGTCGGGACATTGGTGCCTGACGCTGGATGCGGACGAGTTGCTGGTCTATCCGGATCACGACAGGCGCGACCTGCGTGCCCTGACCGCCTGGCTGGACGCAAGGCAGGTGGATTTCATGGCCGCGCTGATGCTGGACCTGTACCCGAAAGGGCCGCTTGGCGTGGAACGCTATGCCAAAGGTCAGAACCCACTGGAGATATTGCCCTTTTTCGACCCGGACGGCTATGACCGCACCGCGATGCCGCGCTTTGGCCATGTCTCGATCAAGGGTGGGGCGCGGCGCAGACGGTTTTTCGCCGATGACCCCGACCGCGCGCCGCATCTGCACAAGACCCCGTTAATTCGCTGGCATTGGCGCTATGCCTATCTGTCCTCGACCCATATTGCCCTGCCGACGCGGCTGAATGCGGGTTTCGCCCAGCCGGATCTGCCCACGGGTGCATTGTTGCACACCAAATTCCTGCCCGGCATTCGGGAAAGGTCGGCGGAAGAAAAATTGCGGGCCGAACACTTTACCCACCCGGACAACTATAGCGATTATTATGACAGGCTGATCGCCGGGCCGGACCTGTGGTATCCGGGCGCCGCCCGATATGAGGGAGACGAACAGCTGGCCGCGCTGGGCCTGATCCAGTGTGGCGAATGGGTGCAGGATCAGAAAATCTGAGAAAATTCCTGTTGTGACGCTGGATTTCCGTCGGAATTAACTTCAAAACGGGAACAATGACCCGCATGAAGCCGGGCAGACCTGGACCCGGACGCGCATCAAGGCTTCGTTCAGCATTGGCGGTGTAAAAATGGGGACAGGGGCGAGGTCAACCTCGGAGGCAAGGTGAAGATCGTTGAGGCCATAAAACTTCGCTACCTCAGGCGGCTGGCGCATCTGCGGGCGCGGATCAAGGGGCGCGAGATGCGGCCCGTGGCGGACAGGACCCGCAAGCTGCCGAAGGATGCCGTGATCCTGCTGTGCACCCTGCGCAACGAACATATCCGGTTGCCATTCTTCCTGAGCTACTACCGCGATCTGGGGGTCGATCATTTCCTGTTTGTCGATAATGACAGCGATGATGGCAGCCGCGAGTTTCTGGCCGCGCAGGACGATGCCTCGGTCTGGACAACGAAGGGCAGTTACAAGCAGTCGCGTTTCGGGGTTGACTGGCTGGCGCATCTGCAGCGGCGCTATTGTCATAATCATTGGTGTCTGACGGTCGATGTCGATGAGTTTTTCGTCTATCCGTTCTGCGAGACGCGACCCTTGCGGGCGCTGACCGACTGGCTGGACGCCAGTGCGGTGCGCAGTTTTTCCGCCATGATGCTGGACATGTATCCCAAGGGCCCGATTACGGCGCAGCCCTACCGCGAGGGGCAGGACCCGTTCGAAATTGCCCAGTGGTTTGACAGCGGCAATTACACGATCAAGCGCAATTATGGCCTGGGCAATCTGTGGATCCAGGGCGGACCGCGGGCGCGCGCCTTTTTTGCCGACCGACCCGAGCAGGCCCCGGCGCTGAACAAGGTACCCTTGGTGCGCTGGCAACGGTCCTATGCCTATGTCAGCTCGACCCATATGCTGCTGCCGCGCGGTCTGAACCTGGTCTATGACGAGCGTGGCGGCGAAAAGGCCTCGGGCTGTTTGCTGCATGCCAAGTTTCTGGACACATTCGCCGTCAAGGCCGCGGAGGAGATGAAGCGCGGCCAGCACTATGCCGACAGTCAGGAATACATCGTCTATCAGAAAAGCCTGGCAAACCAGCCCGACCTGTGGTGCAAATTCAGCGAGAAATACATCAACTGGCGCCAGTTGGAGATTTTGGGCCTGATGTCGAAAGGCAATTGGGCATGACGCGGTGGCACAGATGAGCGTTGGTTTCGTCATGCTGTGCCATACGGCGTTGGAGCGGGCCGCCGAAGTGGCCCGGCTTTGGGCCGAGCATGACTGCCCGGTGGTCATTCATGTGGACAAAAGGGTCACGCGGCCGGTCTATGATCAACTGGTCGCCGCCCTGTCCGATCTGACGAATATCCGCTTTTCGGGACGCTATTCCTGCGATTGGGGAACCTGGGGCATCGTTGCGGCCACGCAGGCGGCCTCGAGCGTCATGCTGAAGGAATTCCCCGATGTCCGGCATGTGTTTCTGGCTTCGGGATCATGCCTGCCCTTGCGGCCGGTCGAGGATCTGAAAACCTATCTGGCGACAAGGCCGCGGGTGGATTTCATTGAAAGCGTCACGACCGAGGATGTCGGCTGGACCGTTGGCGGGCTGAATATGGAGCGTTTTACCATGCGCTTTCCGTTCAGTTGGCGGCGGCAGCGCAAACTGTTTGACGCCTATGTGCGATTGCAACGGCGCATCGGGTTCAAAAGGAAGGTCCCGCCGGGTCTGGTGCCGCATCTGGGCAGCCAATGGTGGTGCCTGACGCGACAGACGTTGTCGGCCATTCTGGAAAGCCCCGAGCGCCAAGAGAACGAACGGTATTTCCGCCGTGTCTGGATCCCGGATGAAAGTTATTTCCAGACACTGGTCCGGCAGTTCTCCGCCAATGTGGAAAGCCGGTCGCTGACCCTGTCCAAATTCGACTATCAGGGCAAGCCGCACATCTTTTACGATGACCACTTGCAGCTTCTGCGGCGGTCGGACTGTTTTGTGGCCCGCAAGATCTGGCCGCAGGCCGAACGGCTTTATCAGACATTCCTGCATGGCAATGCGGGGGGCGAAGTTTCGGCCGAACCCAATCCGGGAAAGATCGACCGGCTGTTCTCGAAAGCGGTCGAGCGGCGGGTCAAGGGCCGGGCCGGGCTTTACATGCAAAGCCGGATGCCGAACGAGAACTGGGAAAACGGCCGCACCGCCGCGCCCTATTCGGTGTTCGAAGGCTTTGGCGCCTTGTTCGAGAACTTTGATACATGGCTGGGCAAGGTGGCGGGCACACGGGCGCACGGCCATATTTTCGCGCCGGATCGGGTGGAATTCGCGGGTGGCGAGGCGATTTTCAACGGTGCCCTGTCGGACAGCGCGTTGATGCGGGACTATGCGCCCAAGAATTTCCTGACCAACCTGATATGGAACACCCGGGGCGAGCGGCAGTGTTTTCAATTCGGACCGAATGACAATCAAGAGGTCAGCTGGTTCATCGCGGGCGACCCCAATGCGCAGATATCGGTGATTTCGGGGGCCTGGATCATCCCGTTGTTCCATTCCAACCGGAATTTCAGCGATATTCGGCGCGAGGCGGCCCGGATGCAAAAGATCGAAACCGATCATCTGGCCATACTGCGCAGCCCCTGGACCAAGGCGCGGGTGCGCATCTGGCCGCTGGCGGAATTCGTCGAAAACCCGATGGAGCCTTTGCAAAGCATCATCGACGAGATCAGCCCGCGCAGCCTGCGCCGCCTGACCGAGGCACCGCGGCTGGCGGATCTGAAAGGCTTTGGCCAGTTCCTGCAAAACCTGCGCAATCAGGGCATGCAGCCGATCCTGATGGGCGATTTTCCAACGGGTGAAGATCCGGTTCCCGCGGCGGCACGCCGGGGTCGCCCCTATCTGGTGAAGTAATTTATGGCCGACCCCAAGTTTTCGTCCTTTGTGATCCTGGCCGAGATGCGCACGGGGTCGAATTTTCTGGAATCCAATCTGAATGCCATTCCCGGCGTCACGTGCCATGGCGAGGCGTTCAACCCGGTCTTCATTGGTGGCGAAGGCAAGACCGAGCTTTTCGGGGTGACCCTGAACCAGCGCAACGGTGACCCGACCCGCCTGCTGGCGGCCATGCGCGACAAGACCCAGGGGCTGTCGGGGTTTCGCTATTTTCACGACCATGACCCACGGGTTCTGGGGCTGGTGTTGGACGATCCGGCGGTGGCCAAGGTCATCCTGACCCGCAACGCCCTGGAAAGCTACATCAGCTGGAAAATTGCCAGGGAAAGCGATCAGTGGTGGCTGGCCAATACCAAGCACCTGAAAACCGTGCGGCCGCAGTTTGAGATGGCCGAATTTCAGGGGCGGCTGGATGAATTGCAAGACTATCAAAAGGGCCTTTTGAACCGGCTGCAGACCAGTGGCCAGACCGCCTTTTACCTGGATTACGAGGATGTGCTGGACCTGAAGGTGATCAACGGCCTGGCGGCGTATCTGGGGGTCGAGGGGCGGCTGGAGGAGCTGGTCTTCAAGTTCAAGAAGCAAAACCCCGAGCCCTTGATGGACAAGGTCGCAAATCCTGCGGAAATGGTCGCGGGCCTCGGCCAGATGGATTGGTTCAACCTGAAACGCACCCCGAATTTCGAGCCGCGCCGGCCGGGGTCGGTGGGCAGCTATGTCGCGTCGGACAGTGTGGGGCTGATGTTTCAGCCGGTCAAATGCGGGCCCGAACAGCGCATCCGCAAATGGCTGCAATCCTATGGCGGGTTGGTGACCAGTTTTGACCGGCAAAGCCTGCGCACATGGCGCGAAGGATTTGCGGGGCAGCGCAGCTTTACGGTGCTGCGTCATCCCTTGGCGCGGGCCCATGCGGCGTGGTGCGATTTTCTGGACAAGGAATGGATGCCGGAACTGCGGCCCTATCTGAAACGGGTCCACAAGTTCGAATTGCCGCCCAAGGGGCAAAAAGGATTTGCCACGCTGGATGAACACCGGGCCGGGTTGCTGGTGTTTCTGGAGCTGATCAAGCATATCCATGCTGGCCGCACCGAACTGCGCACCCCACCGCATCTGGCCACGCAACTGGCGACGATCAATGGCTTTGCCATGGTTCAGGCCCCCGATTTCCTGCTGCGCGAAGACCGGCTGGAGGAGGGGTTGGCCTTTCTGTGTGCGGAAGCGGGGGTCGCGATGAAGCCGCTGCCGACCCCGGGCGAAACTGCGTCATTTCAGCTGGCCGATCTATATGGGCCGGATCTGGAAAAGGCGGCGCGGGATGCCTATGGACGCGACTATGCGGCCTATGGGTTTGGCAATTGGGCATGAGATTGCACGCGTGAAAAATACGGCAAGCCGTTGAAATTAGGGCGTGTCGCGAACAATTGAATTCACTTGTGCTCCCGAACGCGTTTGCAAGAGCAATCGCTGCTTCGGGGTGCAAGGTGAATATCTGAATCTGGTTGAACGAGATAGGCATGTCTTATGCTGCTCCCACTTTTTCTGCGAAGAAGGGGTGCTGTCGGCGGTCACACCGGCCGACAGCGGGAGGGGACGGATCGTTGACACGCTGGCGTTCTGGGTGCCGCGTTAGAGCGGGATGAGGTTTCATGGAAACAAACTCATCGAAATGCGCGTTCGAGCGAATGCGAGAGGCAGCGTTTTTCGATTCCATGCAAACTCATCCC
>JAYSWK010000389.1:0-3940 GCA_043718085.1 Rhodobacterales bacterium | reverse complement strand
CGCTTTTTTGCCAGGCATCGAAATCATCCCCCGCCGCCACTGCGTCGAGAAGCGAGACCGGAAAGACCGCCGAGAATTTCCCGGCGGTTTCCACGATGACCCGGTTCAGAACGCGGGTCTGGTCCCTTTGGCTCCGCAACTTGTCGAACTGGGTCACCAGAAGCAGGTTTGGGCCGTTCGTGGATTGACGCATCCTGTCCCATGCCGCCGCCTCGGATTGGCGCCAAGCCTGCGTGGCATGGGTGCACCAGATCACATGATCCGCAGGGCCAACCACGGCATCCCAGGTATCGGCGGGCATGTTCGGATCGGAAATGCCGGGCATGTCAAGCAGATCGCACAGCTCCAGCGTGTCGGACATCATGGTGACATGCAGCGAGGCCGTGGTTTCGGGGGACAGGTTCGACAGGTCGGACAGGTCTGCTTCGATCCGCGTGCCATCCAGCGCAATGGCATAGGCGCTGGGTTCACCGTAGCTGACATAGACCGGCGGCAAGCGGGTGGCGGTGACCTGCGTCGGCAAGATCGGGCCGCCCAGCAGGATGTTGGACAGCGTGCTTTTGCCCGAGCTGAATTCGCCCATCAGCACGATCCGGGGCTTGCGAGGGTGGGATGCTGCACTTTCGGTTCTCATGTCGCCACCCCTTCCGTCTGGGTCATTCTGACCATTTCCCTGAGCTCGACAATCAGATTTTCAATCGTGGCGCGGCGCTGCTTTTCCTCAAGCCCCAGGGTCGGCCCGGTCAACTGGTCGCGGTCAAGATGGGCGACACCAATCTCGGCGGTGATCTGGCGGCTTTGATCCAGAAAGCCTTGCAGGACTTTCTTGAGCTGCGCGGAAAAATCGCGCGGCGGCACCGTTTTGAACTGGGCGATGAAGTCCTGAGTTTCAGCCGCGATCATCTGGTAGAACTGTTCGGAAAAGGCCTTGTAGCCCCGCCGGCGCCGCCACCACGTGCGCCACCAGCCATCGTTGAAATCCAGAATGATGGTCTGGGCCAGGGCCACGGGGGCCGGGGCATCCGGCGCTTCGGGCAAGGCAAGTTCGATCCCTTCGACGGCGTCGCCAAAGGCCTTGTACAAAAGCTCGGCCACATCTTCGACTGCGGCTTTGTAGCGGGCATTGGCCGCATTGGTCGCACGGGTGACATAGACCGAATAGGCCGATTTCAGCAGGATGCGCAGGCCGTTCGGGTCATATTCCCACAGCTCATGCTCGCCGTAATCTTCCAGATGCTTGACCAGCGAATGGGTCGCGCGTTCCAGAAAACTGGCATGGGCGCGTTCGGCGCGGTCCTGATAAAAGCTTGTGGTCGCGGCGAGGTCCTTGTCCAGCCCCTCGACATGGGATTTGGCCAAAGCCTCAAGCTCGGCGGTCATGGTGGCGACATCCAGGGTCGGATCGGGTGCGGTGCCGGTGATGCGCACCGAATTGGCCGCTTGCAGGCTGCCCGCAATGGTCACGGCGGCACTGGCCACCTTGCGCAGATGCGCGTGACCCAGGGACGAGACCATAAGCTCGCTGATCGCCGCGTTCAGCTTGGGCATTCCCGAAAGCTGCCAGACCATTTCGCTGGGTTTGCGGGTCAGGTCGGCATCGGGCAGGGCGGCCTCGGCCCAGTTCACCAAAGCGGCGGCACTGGGGGCTGCGATATCGTCGATCTCTTCGGCCAGGACCTTGCCCGCCCAATAGGCGCTGCCGAAGATGATCTTTGCATCGACCGGGCCCTGATGGCGGGCAAGGGTATCGCGGATGCTTTGCTCGATCTCGGCCACCTGGGCGGCGGGGTTTTGCAGCTCGTCAATGCGGTTCACAAAGATGATCACATCGCGGGATTTCAGGTTCGAAATCAGCCGGATCAGGCCCATGTCGGTCGAGGTCAGCGCCTGATGGGCGGACAGGACCACAACGCAGACACGGCTGTCGCGCACGGCACCGATTGTCACCTGTTCGCGCATGAGGAACGTGTCATTGACCCCCGGCGTGTCGCGGATGCACATCTGATAGGGAATGCTGCGGCAGCGCAGGTACAGATCGGCCGAGCGGGTGATGTCGGCGAACCAGCCCTGCTTGCCGCCCTCTTCACCATTGGCGTCCGTCAGGAAATCGTCGCCAAGGCAGATGTAGCGTTCCAGAAGATTGCGGTCGAAATAGCCGTATTCATGTTCCTGGCCCAGCAAAAGCTCGAACTTCTTGCCAAGCCGCTTGCGGGACTTTTCGCGCATCATTTCGATCTGCTGGCGGATCTGTTCCAATTCGCTGTCCGAATCCGCGCGCTGGGCCAGTTCGCCCAGACGCCCGCCCTTGCTGAGCAGGCGGTCCCATTCGTCTTCCTTCATCAGTTGAAACCGCGCGCCGATTTCGCTGCGCTTGGGGCCGGGGGTCAGATGCAGCGAGGTGACAACCGAGGTCCAGGGATTGACGTCCGAGGGCAAGAGGTCCGACCAGCCGGCCAAGGCATTGACCAGCGTCGTCTTGCCCGATTTGACCTGACCCAGAATGGTGATCGCAGGTTCAAAGGTGCTCAGCTCCAGCGACAGGCGCGACAAGGACTGCGCAGCGGCATCCCCTGCCACACGCTTGAGGGCGCGCAGCGACATGTCCAGACGCGCCGATTGCGCGGCAAAGTCGGCCAGATGTTCGAAGCCGAGTTTCAGGAAGTCTTGCGGGGCGATGGCATCCAGATCTTCGGGCTGAATATCCAATGGGATTTGGTTCATTCCAGGGTTCTCCGCTGGTCGTGCCCGGCCCATTTCGGACCGGCTTGATGTTCAAATGGGTCAGGGGCCGTCATGTCGCGACCCTTTCTGACAATTCCTTTTTCAGCTGCAAAAGCACGGTCAGCGAATCTTCCGCCGCGCTTTCCCCGCGCTCGAGGCGCAGAAGCATCAGCATCTGTTCCCCTTCGACCACATCTTCGCGCAGGGCCTCCAGCGTCAAATCGGCAGGGTTGCCCGCAGACAAAAGGTCGACAAGCTGTTCTGCCGTTGCGCTGCACCGCGCCAATATCCGGTCGGTCGAGGCCCCGTTGGCCGTGTCAGAGGCGGCCAAAAGTTCATCGGCGCAGTCGCGCAGAACATCCAACGCCTTTTGCACGTTGTTTTCGCCCGCAGCGGAACGGGCGGGTTTCGCGGCGGCACGCTGGACTGGGGTCGGTGGGGCCGGATGCGCCGGCGTCGCGTCCGCGTCGGGCAGGGCCACCTTGTAGCGTTCAAGCAGCATATAGGCGTGGTCCAGATCAGCGGTTCTGGCCTGTTCGACCTGGCGGCGGATGCCTTCGTAAAAGGCCCTGCCGCCACTGGAATGCCAAAGCGCCTCGTTCAAGGCGGAACCCGGCGCACGGGCGGCAGCGGCCTGCTGGGTGGCGACGGGATAGAGGCACATGAACTCATCCGCGACCACGGGTTGCAGGCGGGCAATGCGTTCGGCCAATTCGCCCTTCATGAACAAGCGGTCGGCGCGGGTCAGCGCCAAAAAGCTGTGGTCTTTCAGATGGTCAGGCGCCTTGGACCACAAGGCGCGTTCCCGGTCGTCGAACTGCTGCGAACACCAGATGGCAATGTCAGAGCGGTTGGCCATCCAGTCCAGGATCTGACCCTGCGCCAGGCCCGCGGGCGACAGGCACATTTCAGAAAAGCTCCAACCCTTGAGCCGCTGATCGGGCAATTGCTGACAGACCCGCATCGCGCCATCGGGGATGTTCGCGGCGTCAAGAATACCCTCGCCGATCGAGATCGTGCCGTCCATCATGGTGATCTGGGTGCGGGCGGCATCACCAAAGCTGACCTCGACCGCAGAAATACCCGGCAGGTCCGGCATGAGATTGGCACCCAAGAGCATGTTGATCAGGCTTGTCTTGCCCGACCCGGTCAGGCCCAGCACGGCGATGCGGGTGGGCTGATCCAGCTGCGTCATCAGGCGTTGGCCGATGCGCTGCCC
>JAYSWK010000388.1:0-1538 GCA_043718085.1 Rhodobacterales bacterium | reverse complement strand
GGAGCGGCCCCCAATGTCGTGCGCCTGTCGATCGGGATCGAGGATGTACGCGATATCATCGCCGATCTGGATCAGGCGCTAACGGCAGCTACGGCGTAACGAGCGAAGCGGCGGGGCTATTTCAGCCCCGCCGTGCGCAGATCCTCAAGATAGGGGGCCATCAGACTGTCCACCATGAACGGAAACTTGCCGGACGGCCACAAACGCTCGTTCTCCAGCGTCCAGTCGGGGCGGCGCTTGTGGTCCCATGCCGCCAGTTCCTTGGCGTCCTCCAGCCGCCCGACGCGGACAAGGCTGCTGATGTGGCAGGGAATGCAGCGGAATTTGAGCTTGTCGTATTCGCGCACCGCATCTTGCGGTCGGCCCGCCGACCAATAGGCCCAGGCCAGCGCGTCGTGGTACCATTCGGGCGCGGCTTCGTCGTTTTCGATGGCGTATTCGGCCCAGGCAACCGCCGTTTCGCCGCGCCCCGCATTCGCCATCACGCGCGACAGCGCGATATTCGTCAGCGGGTCATAGGGCACCATCGCATGCGCGGCCTCGGCCTCGCGGACCGATCCCTCGAAGTCGCCGGTCGCCAGGGGCAGGACCAAGGCCCGCATGTGGTGCAACAGCCACTGCTCCATCCGCGACGGGCCGGGCAGGGCCGCGGCCTCGTTGATGAAGCGCCAGGATGTCGCGATGTCCTGCGCGGGATCCTGTGACGGCCCGTCCACGGCCCAGGTCTGGAACAGGGCGGCCAGTTCCAGCCGCAGCAGGGCCGAGTCGGGAAACTTTACCAATCCCTCGTTCCAGATCCGTTCGGCGTTTTCCTTGCCCTGATCGGTGTAGGTCAGGTATTCGGTCGCGCCACGCAGGTGATAGTCGTATTCGTCCAGCGCCGGACCCAGCTTGGACCAGCTCAGACCCTCTTCAAAGGCCGGCACCTTGCCGTTGATGCCCGCGATGGTGGCATAGGTCTTGCGCGCAATGGAATCCTGCAAGACCGACAGATCCTTGCCGTCAACATTCAGACTTGACGCCCAGATGTTGTGGCCGTTGCGGCCATCGACCAGGTTGGTCGAAATGAGATAAAGCTCTCCTTTCCGGCGCAGACTGCCCTCCAGAATGTAGTCCACACCAAGTTGCCGCGCAACGTCTTGCGGTGTGGCGGTCGGGGCCACGGAATAACTGGACGATCGCGATGCCACCTGCACCAGCGGAGAGGTGGAAAGCAGGGTGATGATCCCTTCGGCTATCCCCGCACCGACGTAATCCTGCGCGGGATCACCACTCAGATTTTGAAACGGCAGGATGACCAGCGCTGGCGGACCGGGTGGCATCGGCGCAGGGCTGGTGGCCCACCATGCTGCCCCGCCCAACGCCAGCGCCGCCGCCACGCCAAACATCCAACGCAGCCGACCCGTCGCCTGCATTCGGCTGCGCCTCTGCGCCCGCCCTGGCCCCTTTGTCACATCGCTGCTGACCCGGAAGACATGGATCGGCTCCGTGATGTTCTTGACCCGCTTTTCGCCCATCGATTCGAAGCCGAAGGCCAG
>JAYSWK010000387.1:0-3943 GCA_043718085.1 Rhodobacterales bacterium | reverse complement strand
CGGCCCGTAAAACGCGCCTTCGCCGGGGTCAACTTCGTAGGGCACGCCAGCGCCTTTGATCGCCGCCTCCAGCATGCCTTCAACCTTGTCCCAGGTTTCATCCGACCCGATCCGCACGTCGGGACGGGTGGAAAACTTGATCTCGAACCCGTCAAAGCCTAGGTCTTTGTAAACGCTGGCCAGCAGTTTGATGAAACTTTCGCATTCCGCACCAATCTGGTCTTCGGTGCAGAAAATATGCGCGTCGTCTTGCGTAAAGCCGCGCACCCGCATCAACCCGTGCATGGAGCCAGATGATTCATACCGATGGCATGATCCAAACTCCGCCAGCCGCAAAGGCAGGTCGCGATAGGACTTAAGCCCTTGATTATAAACCTGCACATGGCAGGGGCAGTTCATCGGTTTCAGCGCGTTGATCCGCTTTTCCTTCGCGCCTTCCTCGTCCACTTCGACAAGGAACATATTCTCGCGGTAGGCCTCCCAATGGCCTGATTTCTCCCACAAAACCCGGTCCACCACCTGCGGCGTGCGAATTTCCTTGTACCCCGCCACCCGCAACCGCCCGCGCATGTAATCCTCCAGCGCGCGGTACACCGTCCAGCCATTCGGATGCCAGAACACCATCCCCGGCGCTTCTTCCTGCAGGTGGAACAGCTCCATCTCGCGCCCCAGCTTGCGGTGATCGCGCTTGGCGGCCTCTTCCAGCATCGTCAGATGCGCTTTCAGATCGTCGCGGTTCTTGAAGGCCAGACCGTAGATGCGCTGCAGCTGCTTTTTCGTGTGATCGCCGCGCCAATAGGCGCCTGCCACCGACATCAGTTTGAAAGCGTCGGGCGGCAACTGGCCGGTATGTTGCAGATGCGGGCCACGGCACAAGTCTTGCCAGTGACCGTGCCAATACATGCGCAACGGCTCATCACCAGGAATGCCTTCGATCAGCTCGACCTTGAAGGGTTCATTCTTGGCGATGTAATGGGCGATGGCGCGCGAGCGGTCCCAGACTTCGGTTTTCACCGGATCGCGCTCATTGATGATCGCCTTCATTTCTTTTTCGATGGCGCCCAGATCTTCGGGGGTGAACGGCGCGTCGCGGTCAAAGTCATAGTACCAGCCGTTTTCAATCACCGGGCCGATGGTGACTTTGACGTCGGGCCAAAGCTTTTGTACCGCCCTTGCCATGACATGGGCAAAGTCGTGGCGGATCAGTTCCAGCGCCTGCGTATCATCCTTGAGCGTGTGAATGGCAATGCGCGCGTCAGCTTTGATGGGCCACTGCAGGTCATAATGCTGACCATCGACGGTGGCAGATATCGCGGCCTTGCCCAGCGAAGGGGCGATGGCGGTTGCGACGTCGCCAGCAGTTACGCCGCGCGGAAAGTTACGCGTGTTGCCGTCGGGGAAGGTAAGGGAGATGTCGGCCATATCGGCGTTCCTCGTCAGTTTGGCGCCTACAAGTGCGCCCGGTTGCGGGTTATGTGGCGCCTCTTTGCGCAACGCTGTTGCCGATGTCAATGCGAGGGCAATTGCCAAGTGGGCCTTTGCGCGCCAAAAAGACGGATGGAGGCACCATGACAAAATATTTCGCCACGCCCGAGGGTCGCCGGATCGCCTACAACCATTTGCCGGGTAAAGGGCCGGGGATCGTGTTTCTGGGTGGGTTCAGATCTGACATGACCGGCACCAAAGCTCTGGCGTTGGAGGCGTGGGCGCGGGCGCAAGGGCGTGGGTTTTTGCGGTTCGATTATTCAGGGCATGGGGCATCATCAGATGATTTTCTGGATGGTGCCATTGGTGACTGGTTCTCGGATGCGCGCGCGGTTATCCTTTCGCTTGCAGAGGGGCCTCAGGTTCTGGTTGGCTCGTCGATGGGCGGCTGGATCGCGCTATTGATGGCGCGGGCGTATCCTGAACGCGTGGCAGGCCTTGTAACCATCGCCGCCGCCCCGGACTTCACCGAAGACACCATGTGGGCGGCGTTTTCGCCAAGCCAGCGCGCCGAACTGCTCAGCATAGGACACCTGGCCCTGCCGTCAGACTATGCGGACGAACCCTATGTCATCACCCGCCGTCTGATCGAGGATGGGCGTAATCATCTGGTGTTGCGCGACCCACTGGGGTTGCCCTTTCCGGTGCGCTTCTTGCAAGGAACGGCGGATGTCGATGTGCCGGTGGCCGTCGCCTTGCGGCTGCTGGATCACGCCACCGGCCCGGATATTCGCCTGACGTTGGTCAAGGGGGCGGATCATCGGTTTTCGACACCCGACTGCCTGCGGTTGATCGAGGCGACGGTTTTGAAGGTTCTGATGCGGTCAGGGCGCAAACCTTCGTAAGCCCCGGCGCTTCCGGCGATTCAGATCTGAGCCAAGGACCTGCCGTCACGCCTCAGACGGCGCGAATTGTTCCGCGCCATGACGGTTTGGCCGACGACGCATCGGCATTGCGGTCAATGAAATCCAGCACCAGAGGCCGGATATTTTTGCGCCAGGACTTGCCTGCAAAGATGCCATAATGTCCGGCGCCGGGTTCCAGATGGCTGGCTTTCTTGCTGTCCGGCAGGCCGGTGCACAGCTTTAGGGCTGCCAGACACTGACCGGGGGCGGAGATATCGTCTTTTTCACCTTCGACCACTTTCACGGCAACCTGAGTGATCTTGCCAATGTCGACGTGCTTGCCCGCGACGGTGAAGGCATTCGTCGCAATTTCGCGCTTTTTGAAAATGCGATCAACGGTCGACAGGTAAAACTCTGCCGTCATGTCCATGACGCTCAGATATTCGTCATAGAACCGGTTGTGCTTGTCACGCTCAGACGCTTCGCCCTTGGCGGAGCGCATGATCTGGTCTTGGAAGGCCTTGGCGTGGGTGTCGGCATTCATTGAAATGAACGATGCCAGTTGCAACAGCCCCGGATAAACCTCACGCCCCGCGCCCGCGAATTTGAAGCCCACGCGCTGGATCGCCATGTGTTCAAGCTGGCCCATGGTCAGGCGGCTGCCGAAATCTGTGACATCTGTAGGGGCTGCGTCCGGGTCGATTGGCCCGCCGATCAGGGTCAGGGTGCGCGGCTGCGCCGACGGGTCTTCCTCGGCCAGATAGGCAGTTGCCGCCAAAGTCAGCGGTGCCGGCTGGCAGACGGCTACGACATTGATTTCCGGCCCAAGGTGACGCATGAAATCGACCAGATAAAGAGTGTAGTCTTCGATATCAAACTTTCCATCGCTGACGGGAATGTCGCGGGCATTCTTCCAGTCGGTCACATAGACTTCGCAATCGGGTAGCAGACTGGCGACGGTTGAG
Source organism: Rhodobacterales bacterium (assembly GCA_043718085.1). Classification (GTDB taxonomy): domain Bacteria; phylum Pseudomonadota; class Alphaproteobacteria; order Rhodobacterales; family Rhodobacteraceae; genus Stagnihabitans. The sequence goes on along the minus strand of JAYSWK010000387.1, from coordinate 648 downwards.
CGCAGCAGCGTTGCATAATGGCCCGACATTGGAGCGACCAAAAGTACGCGGCGTGCCATGGGCTCGCGACCTGAAACGCGAAAATGGATAAGATCACCAAAAGGGCGGCTGACAAGTGTGTCCACCTTGACGATCAGGTCACGGCCATCTGCACCAACCACCGTATGGATGCCCCAGTCAGGTTTGATCACCATCCGGGCAAAGCTGCGTTCGGTGACGCGCCCCCAGGCAGACATGACTTTGAACATCGGGTGCGGCACCAGGCCCCACATTGGATAGGATGACATGGCCCGTGCAGACGCCCCCAACCATTCGTTGGTGTTGCGCATCGTTTCCATCCAGTCGTATGTTGCCATACCCTTCATCATGTCCCCTTAACCGGTTGACCGGCTGATACCTTGCCAATGGCCTGGCTGAAATCGCCGCTTCCACCATTTACACCGCAACGCTATGCTGCACTGCAGGAGAGTATGGGGAATTTGTTACCATGACAACAAAAGTTACGGACTCCTCCACTAATCTTGACCGGTTCAACGACAATCTGGCCCGGATCGAGGCTCTGTCGCAGCGTCTTATTGCTGCAATTGCACAAAAACGCCCCGCGAATCCCGCGCTCGAAGCACCGGGACGCGAACTTTACAGCCGTGC
>JAYSWK010000386.1:0-1539 GCA_043718085.1 Rhodobacterales bacterium | reverse complement strand
TGGCACAAAGTCCGGCCATCGCTCTCCCGGCGTCAGACTTTGGTCCGAACCCCGGACAAGGCGTCGGATTTGAGTATTTGAACCGGTATGAATGGGCTAGGTTCGGGGGAAAGCAGAGGAGGCCACCATGAAACTGCCGCATGACCATATCGACCCCGACGGGTTGCAGGAATTTTCCGTGGTCTTCACCGACCGCTCGCTCAACCACATGTCGGCCCGGTTTCAGGGTGTCATGCGCGATGTCTCGGCCATGCTTCGCGAGGTTTACAATGCCGATGCCGTGGCTTTGGTGCCCGGTGGCGGGACCTATGCGATGGAGGCGGTGGCAAGGGCTTTCGGGCGCGGGCAGGTGCTGATCCTGCGCAACGGCTGGTTCTCGTTTCGCTGGACCCAGATTTTCGAGATGGGCGGCTTTGCCGCAGGCACTACGGTGGTCATGGCGCGGCAGTCGGGCAACGGCACCCGCGCGCCCTATGCCCCGCCGCCGATTGACGAGGTCGTGGCCCGCATCCGTGAGGTCAAGCCCGAGGCGGTCTTTGCGCCCCATGTCGAAACCTCGTCCGGCATCATCCTGCCCGACGATTACGTGGCGGCCATGGCAGCGGCGGCGCATGAGGTGGGGGCGTTGATGGTGCTGGATTGCATCGCCTCGGGCTGCGTTTGGATCGATATGGCGGCGCTGGGGGTCGATGTGCTGATCTCGGCGCCGCAAAAAGGCTGGTCAGCCTCGCCCGCGGTGGGGTTGGTGATGTTGTCCGAACAGGGGTCCGCGCGGCTGGCCGAAAGCAATTCCAACAGCTTTGCGCTGGATCTGAAGAAGTGGCGCGCCATCACCGAGGCCTATGAAAAGGGCGGACACGCCTATCACGCCACCATGCCGACCGATGCAATTGTGGCCTTCCGCGATGCGATGGTCGAGACCCGTGCCATGGGATTTGCCGCCGCGCGGGATGCGCAATGGGCTTTGGGCCGGGCGGTGCGCGCTTTGCTTGAGGGGCGTGGCGTGATGTCGGTCGCCGCACCTGGCTTTCAGGCGCCGGGGGTTGTGGTCAGCTATACAGACGATGCCGATGTGCAGAACGGGTCGAAATTCCGCACCCAAGGGTTGCAAATCGCCGCTGGCGTGCCCTTGCAGGTCGGCGAGGGGGCCGAGTTTCGCACCTTCCGGCTGGGTCTGTTCGGGCTGGACAAGCTGGCCGATGTGCCCGCCACCGTGGCGCGGCTGCAAAAGGCGGTCGAGGCGGTTCTTTAAAGCGGTTCAAGTTTATGTTGCATCAGAATTAAAACCAAAAGTGTTTGAATTCTGATGCTTGATGTTTCAACAAGAACTTGAACCGCACTAGGCAAACGCGCCAAGGCGCAGCCAGAGGGGGATGACATGGCCAAGGAAGTGGGCGAGGCGCTGCCGGATGCGGCCTTCATGCGGACCAACCTGAAAGGGTCGGGGATCGAAGCCTCTTACGCCGGGGCGCTCAGCTTTTTTCGCCGCAAATACAGCCGCGATCTGACCGGGGTCGATGTGGCCATCACCGGGGTGCC
>JAYSWK010000385.1:0-3948 GCA_043718085.1 Rhodobacterales bacterium | reverse complement strand
CCAGTTGCACGGGATGGTCGGAATGCCAGGTTGCGGCGTGTTCCTGGGCCTTTGCCAGCGCATCGCGCAAGCCCGTCATGGCGGCCAGGGTGGCCGCGCTTTGCATGCGCACACGGGCAAGGGCGTCTTCGCGGGCCTGCATCCAGTTGTGCAGCAAGGCCGGATGGCGGACCAGAAAGGGGGCCATGCCCAACCCCGTCGAATTGCCAACCCCAAGCCTTGCGCGCAAGCCATGGTCCAGCCGCACCGCTTTGGCGCCGCCTTTGGCAGCTGCAATATGTTCCACCAGATCGACGGTAAAGGCGCGGGTCAGCCAGACCGACAGCATTTCGGCGCGAAATGGCCCGCGAAGTTCCGGGCGATCCACAATGACCGCGCGATCCGCCGCCCCGAATTTGCCAGAGCCATAGACGGCGGTCGTGCGCATCAGGTAGCCTGTGGCGTCAATCTCGGCCAGGTCCGGCTGCACACCCGCCGAAAGCCGATCGACCACATGCTGAAACAGACGCACCGAGCGGTTGGCCCGGCTGAGACAAAGCTCTTTGGGCGAAACCCGGCCCGCCTCTTGCAAGGGCACGTTGCGGGCCAGGCGGTCCAGATCGTCGCCGTCAGGCGTGCCGTCAAACAGCGCGAACGTCGCGTCCCAGGCCGTGGCGATCACCCGGTCGGATCGCATGTGGTCGGGCAGATCATGGGCAAAAGCCACCAAACTATAGGTGCGTTGCGGGCCAATGGCGCGATAGACGGCGCGGCCCACGCCTTTGGCATCCATCTGCCAGACCGGACGATCAAATTGCCAACGCTCGGCCACCATCCGGCGCAAGACGGCGCGCAGGAACGAAAGCCGGGTCGGATGCGCGCTGCCCATGCGGGCCAGGCGCATCACTTTGGCGGGTGGACGCCTGAAGGCGGACAGGTCGGCTGCGGCGGATTTCGGGTCGCCGGTCATTTGACGCCCCTTTCGCCTGGTGCGGCCTGGGGGGCAAAGCTGCGCGAAAAGAAGTCAAGCCAATTGCCGCCCATGATCCCCGCCACTTCGGTTGCGGACATACCCACCGCAGTCAGGCCGGCCTCGATGGCACCGAAATGACGGTTGTCTTGAAACCATGGTGGCATCGGTGGAAATCCCGGAGCCTCGGCACTGCCCTCGCCAAAGTCCAACGCCTTGGTCCAACGCCCCGAGCGCATCCATTGCACCACGCTATCGGGTTGATCCTGACACAGATCGGAACCGATGGCCAAGGTGCCGACGCCCATCACATCGGCGGTGCGCGCCACCATCTGGCAAAAGTCCTGCACCGAACAGGCCGACCCGCCCCTGAGGTGATGGGGATAAAGCGAGAAACCCAGAATGCCCTTGCTGTTGGCCAGGGCCGTCAGAACCCCGTCCGATTTGTTGCGCCGCGCCGGATGCCAACGGGCCGGATTGGCATGGGTGATCGCGATGGGCCTTGTGGAATGCGCAATGGCGTCAAGGGTCGAGCGTTCGCCCGAATGGCTCATGTCCACCACCAGGCCCACCCGGTTCATCTCGGTCACCACGGCGCGGCCCATGCGGGTCAGACCGGCATCTTCGGCCTCGTAACAGCCAGTCGCCAGCAGGGACTGGTTGTTGTAGCTTAGCTGCATGAAGCGCAGTCCTAGCGTGTGCAAAACCTCGACCAGACCGATGTCATCCTCGATGCAGCTGGGGTTTTGCGACCCAAAGAAGATCGCAGTGCGTCCGGTCGCGCAGGCAAGGGCCACATCGGCGGCGCTGCGGCCTTGAAAGATCAGGTCGGGACAGCGTTCGAAATGGCGGTTCCAGGCTTCGATGTTCAGGACGGTTTCGCGGAATGTTTCGTGGTAGGTGATGGTGACATGGACGGCGTCCACGCCACCCTGACGCATCTGGCGAAAGATCTTTTCCGACCAGTTGGCATATTGCAGCCCGTCGATCCTGGGGGTCATTCGGGCGCTCCTGCGGCCACATAGGCGGTCTTGACCACCGTATAGAACTCGGCGGCATAGGACCCCTGTTCGCGCGGACCAAAGCTGGAGGCACCGCGTCCGCCAAAGGGCACATGGTAATCGGTGCCCGCCGTGGGCAGGTTCACCATGACACAGCCCGCCCGCATATGGCTGCGAAAGTGGCTGGCGCGGGCCAGGCTGCGCGTCATGATCCCTGCGGTCAGGCCAAATTCGCTGTCATTGGCGGTGGCCAAAGCTTCGGCATAGCTGTCCACCTTGATGATGCAGGTGATGGGCGCAAACATTTCCTCGCGGTTCAGGCCCATGTCGTTGCGCGTGCCCGCAAAGACGGCGGGGGCCATGAAATACCCCTGGGTCGTACGTTCCAGCCTTGTGCCGCCGCACAAAAGCTCGGCCCCTTCGGTGCGGCCCTTGTCCACATAGGCCAGGTTCTGCGCCAGCTGGTCGGCGCTGACCACCGGCCCGATCTGCGTGCCATCCGCCAGCGCATGACCGACCTTGAAGGCGTTGGCCGCCTTGACCAGTTTATCCACGAATTCATCATGCACCGCCGCATGAACGATCAGGCGCGAGGCGGCCGTGCATTTCTGCCCGGTGCCGCCAAAGGCCGCCCCGGCAGCATGGGCAACCGCCAGATCCAGATCGCAATCCTCCATGATCAGTATCGGGTTTTTCGACCCCATCTCCATCTGAACCTTGGTCATGTTGGCCACTGCCGCCGCCGCAATGCCGCGGCCCACGGCCACCGATCCGGTAAAGCTGATGGCGTCGATACCGCGATGTTCAACCAGCCTTTGCCCCACATCGCGCCCAGGTCCGGCACACAGGTTGAACAGGCCAGCCGGAATGTCCTGCCGGGTGATGATCTCGGTCAGCGCCACGGCACTTGCTGGCGTCAGGTTGGCCGGTTTCCACACCACGGCATTGCCATAGGCCAAAGCCGGGGCAATCTTCCACGCCGGTGTCGCCACCGGAAAGTTCCACGGGCTGATGATGGCCACCACCCCAACCGCCTCGCGCCGCACGTCGATCTCGATGCCGGGACGCACGCTTTGGGCATGATCGCCGATCACCCGCAGGGCCTCGGCGGCGTAATAGGTAAAGAACTGCCCGGCACGAAACACCTCGCCACGGCCCTCGGCCAGGGTCTTGCCCTCTTCCCGGGCCAGAAGCGTGCCGATCTCGGTTGCGCGCGCCATGAGTTCGGTGCCGATGGACATTAGCACGTCGTGCCGCTTTTGAATGCCCGCCGCCCACCAGACCGGCTGCGCGGCCCGCGCCGCCGCCACAGCCTCGTCCAGTTGCGCGGCGCTGGCCTGGGCAAAATGCCCGATCACATCCGTCAGGTCGGAGGGGTTGTGTTTCGCGACCGTGGCGATGCCGTCCTGCCAATGGCCTGCGATATGATTGCGCGTCTCGATCGTCATGTTTCTTCTCTTTCTGCCGGACCCGGTTTCAAACGGTAACAGGGGGTCCTGGTCCGCTCCAGCCCATTTGGAACCCGCCAGGCCTAGGCCTGCGCGAACCTGGCAAGCAATGCCTCCTCGACGAAGACGCCTTCGGCCTCGGCGCGCCTGCGGTTGGCCTTGCGCCGCGATCCGGGCAGACGCGCGCCGGGCTGATCCGTGACCGACGTCGCAAGTCGCTGCATGCCCAGGGCAAAGACCGCGCCAGAAAATCCTGCCGGATCCACGGCGATAAAGCATTGCCCGGTGCCAGGTGGCCCGCCAGCCGTGCCGGAAAACGGGCTTGCGTCCTGGCTCAGGTTCGCCCCGGACAAGGCGGCTGCTAGGATCTCGACCATCAGGCCCAGACCGAACCCCTTTTGGCCACCCGTGGGCAGCATCGACCCGCGCAATGCTTCTTCGGCAACGGTGGTGGGCCGTCCCTTGGCATCCAGCGCCCAGTTTGGTTCGATCGGCTCGCCTTTGCGGGCGCGCAGCAGGATCTCTGACTTTGCAACGACGCTGGCGGATT
>JAYSWK010000384.1:0-1541 GCA_043718085.1 Rhodobacterales bacterium | reverse complement strand
ATCGCTTCATTCATCCGGCCCATATAGGTTTCGGCCTCGGTCATGTCGCGGGTCAGTGGCCAAGACATGATGTTGCAGCCGTTCTTGACCGCGTAATCATAGGTGATGGGCGCACGGGCCGCGATCCAGACGGGGACGTTCTTTTGCAAGGGCTTGGGCACCGAGGTCGCCTTGGGAAAGGACCAGAGCTTGCCGCTGTGCTCGTAATCGCCCGCCCACAGCTTTTGCACCACGGGCAGCATTTCCTGCATATACTGCCACGCGTCCGACTGCTTCAGACCGGCATGCATCCTGTCAAACTCGCGCTGATAGGCCCCTGAGCCGATGCCAAACTCCAGCCGCCCTCCCGAGATCAGGTCGAAGAACGCGGCCTCACCGGCCAACTTGATCGGGTGCCAATAGGCGGCCACGGCGACGGCTGGCCCAAGGCGGATGGTGTCGGTATGGGCGGCCCACCATGTCAGGATCGAGAACGGATTGGGCGCAATGGTCATTTCCAGTGCGTGATGCTCTGCCGCCCAGGCGATGTTGAACCCGCCCTGATCGGCCATCTGAACCATTTCGAGCGTGTGGCGTGCAACCTCCTTCATGCTGAGGCTGTCGTCCATCCGCTCCATGTTGATCGCCAGTTGAAATTTCATGCCTAAGTTCCCTCAGCGCGCAACGAACTGGTTGCCCAGTGGTTCATCTGATGTGTTGATCCAGGCCGTCTTCGGCCGCGTGTAATCGTAAACCGCCTGAAGTCCGCTTTCGCGGCCATAGCCGGAGTTCTTCATGCCGCCAAATTCGGCAATCGGTGAGACAGCACGATAGGTGTTAACCCAGACGATGCCGGCTTTGACCGCCTTGACCATGCGTAATTGCCGCGCGCCATCACGAGTGAAGACGCCTGCGGCGAGGCCGTGTTCGGTCTGATTGGCTAAACGGACGGCATCGGCCTCATCCTTGAAGCGCAGGACACTGAGCACCGGGCCGAACATCTCGGTATCCGCGACGTGCAGGTCTGGGCTTGGGCAATCGATGATGGTCGGGTGATAGAACCGGCCCGCCAGCCCCTCCACCCGGCGCCCGCCACACAGCAGGCGACCGCCTTCAGACACGGCACGCGCCACCTCCCGCTCGACACAGTCAAGTTGCCCTTGCGTGCAGATCGGACCCATCTCGGTGTCTTCAGCTAAGGGATCACCGATCTTGATTTGTCCCGCCAAGGCGACCATGCGGTCCAGAAAGGCGTCGGCAATCGTATCTTGTAACAACAACCGCGAGCCTGCCACGCAGCTTTGCCCAGAGGCCCCAAAAATGCCTGAAATCGCGCCATTCACGGCGCTGTCAAGATTGGCGTCGTCAAACACGATGATTGGGGATTTGCCGCCAAGCTCCAGCGAGACTTGCGCGAAATTATTGGTGGAATTGGTCAGAATCTGCCGTGCTGCCCCCGGCCCGCCGGTAAAGGATATCCGCGCGACCAACTTGTGCGAGGTCAGCACCCGCCCACAGGGATCGCCATGCCCGCAGATGATGTTGACCACGCCCGCAGGGAT
>JAYSWK010000383.1:0-3950 GCA_043718085.1 Rhodobacterales bacterium | reverse complement strand
CGGGTGCTGTCAGCGAATATCTGTATTCCTATGTGGCGCTGGTCGATCTGCCCGAGGATCTGGCCGGGATCTACGGTGTCGAGGACGAGGCCGAGGATATCCGCACCCACGTTCTGGGGTTTGCGCGGCTGATGGAACTGGTCGCCGCGGGCGAGATCGAGAATGCGCCCCTGATCCTGACGGCCCTGTGGTTGCAGCGCGAAAGGCTGCGGTTGCGGGGGGCGTAGGATGGGCAGTTCGGCGTTTTCCCTTGGAAAACGCGGGTTTGCCCATCCTGATTGCGGCGACCGGGATGGGCGGATCGCCCATCCTACAAGATCACAGGTTCAGCCCGGTCCAGGCGCCGTTGCGTTTTGACGACCGCACGCAGGCATCGACAAAGGCCACGCCCTCAAGCCCCTCTTTCAGGCCGGGGAAGGTGACGGCGGGGTCCAGGGGCTTGCCCTCGCGCCGGGCGATGATCGCGCGGGCGGCCTCGGCATAGATATTGGCGAAGCCTTCCAGATAGCCCTCGGGATGGCCCGAGGGGATGCGCGTCATGCGGGCCGCAGCCGGACCCGCGCCGGGGCCGCCCCGGGTCAGGCGGTATTGCGGTTTGCCCAAGGGCGAGATCCACAGGTAGTTGGGGTTTTCTTGCCCCCATTCCAGCCCCGCCTTGGTGCCAAAGACGCGCAGGCGCAGGCCGTTTTCCTGGCCGGCAGCGACCTGGCTGCACCAGAGCGTGCCGCGCGCGCCGGAGGTATAGCGCATCATCACATGGGCGTTGTCGTCCACACGTCGGCCGGGCACGAAGCTTTGCAGATCGGCGGCCAGGCTGTCCAACGTCAGGCCGGTCACGAAATTGGCCAGGTTGAAGGCATGGGTGCCGATGTCGCCGGTGGCCCCCCCAGCCCCGGACCGCGCCGGATCGGTGCGCCAGTCGGCCTGCTTTTGCCCTGTGGTTTCAAGGGGTTCTGACAGCCAGTCCTGGATATATTCGACGTTCACCAGGCGGATCTCGCCCAACTCGCCCGAAGCAAGTCGCGCGCGCGCCTCGCGGACCATCGGGTAGCCTGTGTAATTATGGGTCAGGGCAAAAACCGAACCGGACGACTGGACTGCCCGGGCCAGCCTTTTGGCCTCGGCCAGGGTTGCGGTCAGGGGTTTGTCCAGGATCACATGGATGCCGCGCTTGAGGAAGGGCAGGGCGGCGGGGGCGTGCAGGTGATTGGGGGTGACGATGGCGACGGCTTCGATCCCGTCCTTGCGGCGGCTTTCGCGGCTGGCCATTTCGGCGTAGCTGCCATAGGACCGGGCGACGCCAAGATCGGCGGCAGAGGCGGCCGCGCGTTCGGGGTCGGACGAAAACGCCCCGGCGACCAGTTCATATTGGTCATCCAGCCGGGCGGCGATGCGGTGGACGGCACCGATGAAGGCGCCACGCCCGCCCCCGACCATGCCAAGGCGGATGCGGGGGCTGCGGGCAACATGTGCGGCGGTGATGGCCATGGGCTACTCCAATCCCAACATGCGGCGGTTGGCCGCGCGGTCAGACCCCGCGCTGGCGAAATCGTCAAAGGCCTTTTCGGTCACGCGGATGATATGGGCGGCCACGAATTCGGCCCCTTCGCGCGCCCCGTCCTCGGGGTGTTTCAGGCAGCATTCCCATTCGACCACGGCCCAGCCCGCAAAGCCGTATTGGGTGAGTTTCGAGAAGATGCCGGCGAAATCGACCTGGCCATCGCCGAGGCTGCGGAAGCGGCCGGCGCGGTTGACCCAGGATTGAAAGCCGCCATAGACACCCTGGCGCCCGGTCGGGTTCAACTCGGCATCCTTGACGTGGAACATCTTGATCCGGTCATGGTAAATGTCGATATGATCAAGATAATCAAGATGTTGCAGGACATAGTGCGACGGGTCATACAGCATGTTGGCGCGCTTGTGGCCTTTCACGCGGTCCAGAAACATCTCGAACGACACGCCGTCATGCAGGTCTTCGCCGGGGTGAATTTCGTAGCACAGGTCCACGCCATTGTCTTCGGCATGGTTCAAGAGCGGGGTCCAGCGGCGGGCGAGTTCGTCGAACGCCTCCTCGACCAGCCCGGCGGGGCGTTGGGGCCAGGGGTAGATATAGGGCCAGGCGAGCGCCCCCGAAAACGTGGCGTGTTCGGTCAGCCCGAGGTTTCTGGAGGCGGTGATGGCCTTCTTGACCTGATCCACCGCCCATGCCTGACGCGCCGTGGGGTTGCCGCGCACCGCAGGGGCCGCAAAGCCGTCGAAAGCCGCGTCATAGGCGGGGTGGACGGCGACAAGCTGCCCTTGCAGATGGGTGGACAGTTCGGTGATCTGCAGCCCGGCTTCGGCGGCGGTGCCTTTGAGATCATCGCAATAGGTCTTGGACGTGGCGGCCTTGTCGAGGTCGAAAAGCCGCGCGTCCCAGGTTGGGATCTGCACACCTTTATAGCCAAGCGCGCCAGCCCATCTGGTTATGGCGGCAAAGGAGTTGAACGGGGCGGCATCCCCGGCAAACTGAGCTAAGAACAGGGCAGGGCCCTTGATGGTCTGCATGATACCTCCAGTTACCTTGTATCTGTGTGTTCGGGCTGGTCGAGGAACTGGCCCTGTTCCGGAGCCCGGCGTTCAATCGCGGCCATAAGGGCACGGGACAGGAAAATCCCGGCGCGGCCCACATCTTCGTTTATGACGATAATTTCCTTGCGAAAACGGTTCAAGAAAGAAATGGCCTCCTTTCCCACGATGTCGAAATCCACACCGATCAGCTTGCCGGCCTTTTCGGCCCCCGCCACCGTGGCCACGGTCGAGGTGGGCGAGCCGGTCACCATGCCGTCGATCATCGGCGCGGCCTGCATCCGGCGGGCGACGGCGGCTTCGACCTCTTGGACGGGCGCATCCGAGGTGATGCCGGCCAGCGTTTCGAAGTTCAGGCCCAGCGCGCGGGCTTCCTCGGTAAATCCCTTGGTCATATGCACCGAATAGCTGTGGTCGGCGGGGGGGCGGATCAGCAGAAGGCTGCGCCGCCCCTTGGCATGCAGGGCGCGCACGCCGATGCGGGCATAGGCTTCGTTGTCGAAGTCGAAATAGGGATGATCCAGCCCCATTTGGGTGCGGCCATGGGTGACGAAGGGAAAGCCGCGCGCGGCCAGATAGCGCACGCGGGGGTCGTCGATCCTGGTCTGGTTCAGCACGATGCCGTCGGCCGACCCGGTCTCGACGATATAGCGGATCGGGTCCATCGGGTCCTGATCGGGAAAGAACGGGGTGACGACCAGGTGATAGGCGGTGCCGCGCAGGGCGTCGGCGATAGAATAGATCAGCTGCGACGGGTTCGACATGTCCGACACGGTGGACAGGGTCACGGCGATGACATTGGTCTTGCCGGTGCGCAGGCGCACCCCGGCGCGGTTCGGCAGATAGCCCAGAAGTGCCGCGGTTTCGCGGACGCGACGCTTGGTTTCTTCGCCGATGTCGGGGGCGTCTTTCAGGGCGCGCGACACGGTGGCAATGGCCAGACCGGTCGCTGCGGCGATGGTTTTCAGGGTGGGGCGCTGCGAATCAGGTGAGGCAAGGTGCAGGTCGGTCATGGCGTGCGCCTTGATCTCGTCACGGACAAGGCGCGAATCACTTTGGGGGAAAAGGGCAGGATGCAGGCGCAGAAACTGGCTGTCCGGCGTGGCGCGGCGGCGCGATGGGCCATTGGGTTGCCGCAGCGCAGGTGCCGGTTCAGGCTGCACGAAATCGCCCAACCCCCGGCTGAATCGGGTTTTGTTGCAGTGCAGAATTTGGCGGCTGGAGGCATGGTTGTCTTGCTTTGACAGGTCAGATTCACGGACATTGAACGCCGTGATATTCCGTTGCGGCAAGCGAAAAGATTGCTTGATTGGAAAAACTATAACGTTATAGGATCGGCCTATAACGATTTAGAAACTGCAAAACTGTCTGGGAGGACTACA
>JAYSWK010000382.1:0-9905 GCA_043718085.1 Rhodobacterales bacterium | reverse complement strand
CAGCGTTACAGGATGAAATCGGCCGCCGTATAGCTTGCCGCCAGTGTGGTGCCATCGGCGATGAGGATGACGATTTCATAGGCGGGGTCGCCGTCGATGTTCAGGCGCACCAATGTATCCGTGACGCTGTCCGTCAGGCTTAGTCCGCCAATGCCGTTGGAACCAAAGATGAAGGCATCATTGGCCCCGGCCCCGCCATCCGCATCGATACCCGACAGGTTGATCGTGTCGCCTTTGGTCGCCCCGGCGCCTTCAAAGTCCTGAATGCGGTCGGGCGTGGAGTTGTTGGACGAATTGTTCGCGGCAAAGATGAACGTGTCGCGGCCCGTGCCACCATAAAACACGTCAATCCCCGCCCCGCCATTCATGACATCTGCCCCGGCGCCACCTTCGAACGTGTCATTGCCGTCCAGGCCGGTCAGAATGTCGCTGCCGCCCTCGCCGCGCAGATAGTCGTCGCCGCTGGCCCCGGTGATGATGTCCGCGCCGAAGCCGGCATAGACCGACAGGTTGCCGCGATAATTGGTGTTGAAGGTGATGTTCTCGATCATGGTGGTGCCGTAAAGCGTAAAGCCCACGGACAGAAGGGAATCCAGGTTGACCGACGCGGTCCCCCCCTCGCTGAGCCGGACCGAAGCAGAGGTGTATCCGACGCTGTACCCGGTAACGAGGCTGAAGCTGTCCAGCTGTGTTGCGGTCATGACAGGCGTGCTGCTGATGGCCAGGACCTCGATCCCGGTCAGAAGGGTGGGCGAGATGTCAAACGAGCCCTCAAACCGCAACGTGTCCCGGCCCAATCCGCCGTCCATGACCGCAGGCAGGGATTCGGCCACCGAGATCAGGTCGTCATTGACCCCGCCGATGACGGTGTCGCCAAGCCGGGCCACCAGAAAATCGTCGCCCGCGCCGCCGTCCAGGCTGTCGGCGTTGGCACCGCCATCCAGATAGTCGGCGCCGGTCCAGCCCAGAAGCGTGTCATTGCCACCCTCGCCGCGCAATGTGTCCGTACCGCTGGCACCGGTCACGCTGTCGTTGCCATATCCGGCATAGATGTTCAGCACGCCCAGGTAGGGCAGGTTGAAGGACAAGGTATCGGCCGCGGCAGAGCCGTAGATCGTGAAGGAACCCGATAGCGAGGACGAGATGTTCACGTTGGCAATTCCGCCCTGCGTCAGAACGACTGTGCCGGTGGTATAGCCCGGCCCGTAACCCTGAACCAGGTCAAAGGCATCAAGTTGGGCCGCCGTCATGGAATCGTTGCCGTTCAGGTTCAGGTTCTCGATCGACAGGATCGTGCTGGACGAGATGTCGTAAGAACCTTCGAACCGCATTGTATCGCTGCCGGTGCCGCCATTCAGAATGGCCGGCATCGATTCCGCCACTGAAATCAGGTCGTCGTTGTTGCCGCCCAATACGGAATCGCCCCCCCGGGCGATCAGATAGTCATTGCCCGCCCCGCCATCCAGCGAGTCCAGCCCATTGCCGCCATCCAGGCTGTCAATGCCGGCCAGGCCAAACAGGCTGTCATTACCATCTTCGCCGCGCAGGCTGTCGTTGCCGCCAGCCGTGGTGACACTGTCGTCGCCCGCCCCCATAAAGGCATTGATCGTGGCGGCGTAACCGGGATTGAAGGCGATGATATCGGCATCACCCGAGCCATAAAGCTGGAAGAACGCGGTCAGCGAAGATGAAAGGCTGGCCGAGGCCGTGCCGCCCGCAGTCAGAAAAACGGTCCCGGACGTATAGCCGGTCGTATAGCCGGCGATGGTCGCAAAGGCATCGAACTGTGCGGCCGTCATCGAGTCATTGCCATAAAGCAGGGCGTTTTCGACCCCGGTGATCGTGGCTCCCGAAATGTCATAGCTGCCCTCAAAGCGCAGCGAATCGTTGTCCGCGCCACCGTCGATCGATCCCGTCTGCATGTCAAAGACGCTGAAAAGATCATCGCCCGCCGCACCCGTCGCGCCATCGCCCGAGCGCATGACAAGGTAGTCATTCCCGATGCCGGCCGTCAGGATGTCGACGCCGTCGCCCCCGTCCAGCGAGTCATTGCCCGCCCCTGCGATCAGCGTGTCATTTCCTTCGTCGCCGCGCAGGCTGTCATTGCCCGATCCGCTGATGACCTTGTCGTTCCCCATGCCCATGTAGGCATAGATCGTGGAAAGATGGGCTGCGCTGAAGGTGATGATGTCGGCCTGGCTGGAGCCGTAAAGCTGGAAATAGGTTGACAGCCCGGAAAAGAGATTGACCGTCGCGGTGCCGCCCTTGGTCAGGGCTACGGCCGCTGTGGTGTAGCCCGCAGCATAGCCCGAGACCAGCGCAAAGCTGTTCAACTGCTGGGCCGTCATATAGGCCGTGCCGTTGATCGCGAGGTTTTCGACGCTGGTCAGCGTCACGCCCGAGATGTCGTAGCTGCTTTCAAAGCGCAGGGTGTCGGTGCCTATTCCGCCGTCCAGGGCGCCGGGCAGATCACCTTGCACGGCGAAAAGATCATCGCCATCGCCGCCGCTGGCGATGTCGTCACTGCGGACATACATCACATCATTGCCAAGGCCGCCATTCAGCGTGTCCACGCCACCCGTGCTGCCGTCCAGCGTGTCATTGCCGTCCAGCCCGCTGATGATGTCATCATCGACGCCGCCATAAAGTGCCTCGGAACCTGCCGTACCATTTATTACAGACATCGTGACGACCTCCCCTTGAATGCATAGTGCAAATCGGAATCAAATTTGGGATGATCCTAGTCCTGACGCGGTTGTGCGGCAAAGTGAATTCGCGCGGCCCTTGGCGTGAAAAATGCAGGAAACCGGGCTGGAATACCCGATTCGGCCCAAGATCGGGGCCAGAGATGCATTGGGCATAGCAACGGCGGTCGGCCAGCCGCGATCAGGGCCACAGGCCAAGGCGGGGGGCGTTGTAACCGGGAAAGACCCTTTCGGGTGCGCCAAGACCCATGTGAAACTGCAGGACTTCGCTGAGCACGGCGCGGTAGTCGGTGACGACGGCCAGGTCGGCGCCCTCGTCCAAAGCCTCGTTGGCCAGGCCCGGCCAGCGGCCCAGCATCCGACCGCCCTTGGCCTGCGGCCCCAGAACCATCATCACATTGCCTCTTCCATGGTCGGTGCCCCCGGCAGAGTTGGACCGCAGGCGGCGGCCAAACTCGGACATGACCACGACCGACACATCCTGCTGCCAGGACCGCAGGTCGCGCCAGAAGGCCATCAGCGACTGCCCCAAGAGCCCGGCGTTGGTCGCGATCTGCCCGGCCTGACCCACATGGGTATCCCAGCCCCCCATATCGACCGTGCCAACGCGCAGGCCAAGGTCGGTCTTGATGGTCTGGGCCAGAGTCATCAGGGCGGCAGACAGCGGGCCGTCGGGATAGGGATGATCGGGGGAATATGTGGCAAGCGCCTGATCGGCGTCCGACCACAGACGTTGCGAGATCATGTCCGACAGGTTGATCAGCCCCTGCATCGGTGCCGCCAGGAGGCCGTGATCGCCAAAGCCCGCAGCCAGCCGCGCGCGCAGGGCCGGGGCCAGCCAATGGCCCTGGCCGATGACCAGATCGCCCAGGCTTTCGCCCACGGCCGGGGTGGCGCCCCAAAGGCTGGCCGGTTGCGCAGTGCCGACGGCCAGCGCCGGGATCTTGCCTTCGGGCCTTGCCTCGGCCAGCCAGCGGCCAATCCAGCCCGAAGGATCGCCGGGCACCGTGCCGAAAAGCCCGGCCTCGATCCGCGCCTCGGCATCGAAATGGCTGCGCGTGGCCTGGGTCAGCCCTGACGCATGGATCAGGCTCAGATCGCCGGCATCATAAAGGTCGGCCAGCGGGGCCAGAGCGGGGTGAAAGCGAAAGTCGACATCGGCCACCTCCTGGGAAATCGGGCGGCCCGCCGCATCCCCCTTGCGGGCGACCCGCAAAGCCTCGGGCCGGGCCGCTTGCAGGTTCGCATCCGATGTGGGGCAGATCAGGGACAAGCCATCGGCCCCGCCGCGCAGGAAGATCACGATCAGGATGGGGTCACGGGGCATGGCAATATCCGTCAGGGTTGGCGGGGTTTGGCATCGGGTCAGCGCAGAAGAAACCGGGGTGTCAGGGCGGCAAAGGCAATGGCGCCCAAAGCGGCACCTTGGCGTTCCTCGGGCGTGAAGGCGGCGGCCTCCTTGTCGGGGTCCAGGCCCATGGCTGCGGCAAGGCCAGTGGCTCCCAATCGACCGGACCAACGGTCCAGAAACGCGGCCGTGCTTTCGCCGGTGGTCGTGGCCAGATCAAGGCTTGCCACGCCAAACCAGTCGTCATGGGCGTAAAGCGCGAAGTCGACCAGACGGTTCATGCTGCTGGCCCCGGTCCATTTGGCCAGAACGTCGGGATGCCCGGTGGGCACGGGATATTCATGCTGCCGCCAGCCCGCACGCATCAATTGCCATTGCTGGGCATTGGTGGTGCCGGTGACCCTGGCCCCGGTCGCGCGGTACAGGGCCGCCAGAAATTCGAAGGGGCGACGGATCTTGCCCGGTGGGGTCGCGGCGAAATCGGGATGCAGAACCAGGGCCCGCAAGACCTGGGCGATCTGATCGGGGGCCTGGGCCGTGGCCCGAAACACCCCGGCCAGATGGTCAACCAGGCCGGTCGAGGGCGCATCTGACACAAACCGCCGGGCGAGTTTCAGCGCGATGAAGCGGGCGGTCGCAGGGTGGTTGGCCAAAAGGTCCAGCACCTGTTCGCCGTCCGCCAAAGGCGCGCGGTTCGGCGGAAACTCGACGCCAAGCACCCGCTTTTGATAGGGGTCATGCCAGGCTTCGATATAGTGAAAGCGCCCGGTCCTGGGCGCATCATAGCCCTCGCTGACATAGCGGCCATCCCCGACCGACCAGCCGGTGAAAGCCCGGGCCACCTCGTAGACATCCAGATCAAGATAGCCCAGCGCCAGCCCTTCGGCGGCACCGGGCACATCATGCCAAGCGTCATAGCGGTCATTCAGATAGGCGTCAGCGCCCAGCGTGTGCAGCTCCAACAGTTCGCGGGCATAGTTTTCGTTGGCGGGCGCGGCGCGACTGTCGGCATTGTTGAGGTAATAAAGCATGGCAGGCGACCGGGCGACCCCGCCCAGAAGCGCGCGAAAATTGCCAAAGGCACCATCGCGCAGAAATGCGTCATGCGAGGGGAAGAAGACGGCGGTAAACTCGTCCTTGAGCGCGTTGACGTTGAAGTGGTCGTGCCAGAACTGCGTCATCACCTCGCGCAGTTGCGCAGGCGCATGAACGGCGCGGATCAGCGCGGCGGCAATAACTTCTTGCGCGGGGCGAATGCGCTCGGAAAACTCCATGGCCTTTGACCAGTCGATCAGGCGTGTCAGATCGGCCGGGTCGGCCCCAAGCGCGGTCAGGGGGCGCAACTCGTCCAGGGCGGTCCAGGAATTGCCGTTCTCGTCGCTGCCTGCCGGATAGGCGATCTGAAGGCGCGCGGCGGCAAGATGGGTTTCGATCACGTCATCGGATGAGGGACGGCCAAGCTGGTCGTCAAGCCAGGCTGTGGGGCCAAGGGCGGCAAACTCTTGCCGCAGGGCATCGGTGGTCGCGCCAAAGGTCAGGCGGTTGAGCCAGAGGTCCGGGTTGGGCAGGCCTTCGGCCGATGCCTGCCCCGGTCTTGCAAGCCCGCCCGCGACAAGGCTGGCAAGCAGGCTGATCTGGAACTGACGGCGATTGATACGCATGAGGACCCGCAAAAGCCTGACGGGCTGATCTTGGCGGCAAGGCGCAGTTGGGGCAAGGCCGCGAAAGGACAAGCGCGGAAAGCCGCCTCTTGTCGCCAAAAGACAGAACGGATGCCACCTTTCGGGGCATCCGTCCGTGCCTTGATCGCAGCCCTATTCGGCGGCGAACTGGTTCATCGTATTGCCGTGACCGCCCGCTTTCAACGCGCGCTCGCCCGCGACCATTTCCTTGAACGTGTCGCCCAGATCCGAGCCCACCTCGTGCTGGTGCTTGACGGCCGAGATGCCGCGGCGAATTTCCTGGCGTTGAACCGAGGCGACATAGGCCAGCATCCGGTCTTCGCCAAAATAGCCGGTGGTCAGCTCGTCCACCGATTTGGCGGTCAGGTGGAAGGTCGGCAGGGTGATCAGGTTGTGGAACACCCCCGCCCGGGCCGAGATATCGACCTGGAAACGCTTGAGCCGCTGATCAGCCTCGCGCCCCAGTTCGGTCGCGTCAAAGTCCGGCCCCATCAAGGCATTGCCATCGGGGTAATCGGTGGGCGTGATCTTGCCTTCGCGCAGCCACTGGGCCCGGACCTGCTTGCGCAGGTTCAGCGTCCAGTTGAACGAGGGCGAGTTGTTGTAGGTCAGTTTGGCATTGGGCACGACGGCCTTGATCTCGTTCACCATCGAGGCGATTTCGCCCACATCCGGCGTGTCGGTTTCGATCCACAGAAGGTCCGCGCCACCCACGGTCAGCGACGCGATGCAATCCTCGATCACCCGGGCGCGGCCCGAATTTGCCTGGAATGGGAATAGGCCATTCGCCAGCCGCACCGGGCGGACAAATTCGCCGTCCTGCCAGATCGCCAACTCGCCCTCGCGCATCGGTTTGGCCTGGCTGATCGGCTCGGTCTTTAGCCATTTGGTATATTCGGCGGCAAGATCGCCGGGGGTGGCCGAGACGGGCACCTTCTGGGTCAGACCGGCACCCAGGCTGTCGGTGCGCGCCACGATGACGCCGTCTTCGACGCCCAGTTCCTCGAATGCCAGACGGCAGGCGCGCAGCTTTTCGATGAAATCTTCGCGCGGCACGGTGACCTTGCCGTCCTGGTGGCCGCATTGCTTGGCGTCCGAGACCTGATTTTCGATCTGGATGCAGCAGGCCCCGGATTTGATCAGCTCTTTGGCCAGAAGATAGGTCGCATGTTCATTGCCGAAACCTGCGTCGATATCGGCGATAATCGGCACGACATGGGTTTCGAACCCGTCGATGGCGGCGATGGCGCGGGCTTCGGCGGCCTTGTCACCGGCCTTGCGGGCGGTGGACAGGGCTTTGAACAGATCATTCATCGCCACTTCATCTGCCTGACGCAACGAGGTGTAAATCTCCTGGATCAGATCCGCCACGGCGGTCTTTTCATGCATCGACTGATCGGGCAGGTGGCCCCAGCGGTTGCGCAGACCCGCCACCATCCAGCCCGACAGATAGACATAGGCCCCCTTGGTCGTGCCGCGCAGGCGTTTGACCGACTTGATCATCTGCTGGGCGTGAAAGCCCGACCAGCAGCCCAGAGACTGGGTGAATTTGGCATGGTCGGCGTCATATTCGGCCATGTCGGCGCGCATCACCTTTGCCATGGACCGGGCGATGTCGAGATGGGTGTCATAGGTGTTTTGCAGGCGCAGCTGGACGATATCATCCACCGTGATGCCGGACGAGGTTTGCCCCGAAGGGTAACGGGCCGAAATTTCGGCATGGATGGCGGCATAGCTTGGGCGTTTGGTCATGGTCATTGGTCCTTTGGTCGGTATTCGAAACTGGGTCAGTCCAGTGCGTTCAGCAGCGCATAGGCCTGGAGGGTGATGAAATCGGGCAGCTGCGGCGCGATCAGCGCCTCGTGGACGATGCGGGCCGCCGACGCATAGTGGCCGCGGTGAAAGCCGTTGGGGCCAAGCCGGTCCAGAATGGCCACAATCTCGGCCTGGACCATCTCGCCCACCCAATTGGCATCCAGCCTGCGCGTGCCGCCTTCGGGCTGATGCACCTCGGCGCGGTGGCGCAGCCATTGCCAGACCTGGGTGCGGCAGATTTCGACGGTCGAGGCATCTTCCATCAGATGATGGATCGGTACGGCACCCCGGCCGGAAAGCCAGCCCGCCAGATAGGTGATGGCGACCGAGATATTGCTGCGCACGCCCGCCTCGGTGATCTGGCCCTTGTGCGGGCGCAGCAGCATTTCAGGCTCGATCCGGTAATACTGCCGGGGCACGCGGATCTGATGGATGCCGCGCATTTCGTCGTCAAAGACTGCGCGGGCGACAGACACCATTTCGGGCGTGGCGACAAAAGTGCCGTCATTGCCCATCTTGACCTCGCGCAGCTGTTCGGCCCGCGCTTCGGTAATCGCGGCTTCGTTGCCTTGGGGATCATCCGCCATGGGCACCTGGGCCGCCATGCCGCCAATGGCATGGATGCCGCGCCGGTGGCCGACCTTGACGACGCGGGCGCCGTAAGCCGCAAGAAAGCCGCCATCCATGGACAATTGGCTGCGATCGGGCAGAACGAAGGCTGCATGATTGCGCAGGGTCTTGATATAGCTGAAGACATAATCCCAGCGCCCGCAGTTCAGACCGGCGATATGTTCACGCAGTTCCCAGATGATCTCGTCCATCTCGAAGGCGGCGGTCAGGGTTTCGATCAGCACCGTGGCCTTGATCGTGCCGCGCGGCAGGCCGATCCGGTCCTGGGTGAACAGGAACACTTCGTTCCAAAAGCGGGCCTCTTCCAGCGATTCCAGCTTGGACAGATAGTAGAACGGCCCCTGACCCGTGGCGGCCAGGGCGCGTCCGCAATGAAAGGCGTTCAGGCCAAAGTCGAACAGGGCCGCCGAGACGGGTTGCCCGGCCAGCAGCACATTGGCCTCTTGCAGATGCAGCCCGCGCGGGCGCACCATCAGGACGGCGGGCTTGGGCACAAGGCGCATGGGGCGGCCATCGGTCCCGTCCGTTTCCAGCCCGCCATCGCGGTGGTCCAGCAGATTGGCATGTCCCGCCATGATATTGGCAAAGCTTGGCGCCGTCATATCCTCGAAATCGGCGACAAAGACATTGGCGCCGGAATTCAGCGCCGTGATCATGGCGCGACGCTCGACCGGGCCGATCATCTCGACCCGGCGGTCAAGCAGGGTCTGCGGCACCGGATCAGCCTGCCATATGCCCTTGCGGACATCGGCGGTTTCGTCGCGGTAATTGGGCATGCGGCCGTCATCATATTGCGACTGGCGGCGGGCACGGGCGACCATGAGGGCGTGCAGGCGCAGACCGAATCGGCCCTGCAATTCCGCCACGAATACCAGCGCGTCCGGGGTCAGAACCTGGGCCACGCCGGGCACGCTGCGCAGGACAGCGGGCGTGGTCGTATGAGCGGGGCGATCGAGCGGCATGACAAGTCCCTCCGGTGTGTCGTGTAATGTCACACTAGTAATGTCATGCTGCATATGCATTATAATCTTTGTGTGATTGGGTGCGCTTGTCAGTTAGGTCACGGATGAATGCGGGAACTGTAAGGTTTGTCACAATGTCAAAGCGCGGCGAAAAGCTGATCATCGGCCAAAGGCTGAAGGTCTTGCGCCAGTCCCTGGGTCTGACACAGGGGCAGATGGCGGCAGAACTGGGGGTTTCGGCCAGTTACATCACCCTGATCGAGGCCGATCAGCGCCCGGCGTCGGCCAAGCTTTTGCTGCGCCTGGCCGAGGTTTATGATCTGAACATCTCGGAACTTGCGCCCAGTTCCAATGCGCAGTTGACCTCGGATTTCGAAGCGGCGCTGAAGGATCCGGCGTTGGAGGCGGGGGCGGTGCCGAGGGCCGAGTTGGAGGCGGTGCTGCAGGCCTCGCCCCGCATCGCTCAGGCGCTGGTGCGGCTGCATGAACGCTACACGGTGCAGACGCTGCACCAGCATTCCGATGCCAACCCCTTGGCCGACCGTGACAAGGTCGAGGCTTTGGCCGATGCCTCGCGCCCGGTCGAGGCGGTGCGCAACTGGCTTTATGACAACCGCAATTATCTGGACGCGCTGGACCGTGAGGCGGAAAGCATGGCCGAGGAGTTGGGGCTGCAAAAGGCGGTGCCGCATATCGAACTGACGGGGCGGCTGAGCGAGCATGGCATAAGGGTGCGCATCCTGCCGGCCAATGTGATGGGCGA
>JAYSWK010000381.1:0-3954 GCA_043718085.1 Rhodobacterales bacterium | reverse complement strand
TTTGGCCCCGCCCTGCCGCGCAGCACCGGTTCAGAACGGCACGTCATCCGCCTGTTGGGCCGGCACGACCCAGCGCGCCACGATCTTCTTGGCACCGGCCTGATCGAACTCGATGTCCAGCTTGTCGCCTTCCACACCCATGATCTCGCCATAGCCGAACTTCTGATGAAACACCCGGTCACCGATGCCATAGCCGCTTTCGGCCACCGCATCGATCACCATGTGCCGCGCCTCCTGGGGCTGGCTGACCGGGCGCACCACGCGCTCCTGCATCCGCCGCCACCCCGGCGAGTTATAGGCATCCGCCTTGGCAACCCGGCTCTCCAGCGCATCGCCCCAGCTTGGTGCCGCCGCGCCAAATCCGCCGCCGAAAAGGCCGGGCGGGGTCAGCACTTCGACATGGGCGCTTGGCAATTCGTCAATGAACCGCGAGGGCAGCTGGCTTTGCCACAAGCCGTAAACCCGGCGGTTCGACGCGAAAGAGATCGTGCACAATTGCGCGGCCCGGGTGATGCCGACATAGGCCAGCCGCCGTTCCTCCTCCAAGCCTTTCTTGCCGCTTTCATCCATCGACCGTTGGCTGGGAAACAGCCCGTCCTCCCATCCCGGCAGGAAAACGGCGGGAAACTCCAGCCCCTTGGCCGCGTGCAGCGTCATGATGCTGACTTTCTCCACCGCCTCTTCGGTCTCGTTGTCCATGATCAGGCTGACATGTTCCAGAAACCCTTGCAGGTTTTCGAACTGCTCCAATGCCTTGACCAGTTCCTTCAGGTTCTCCAGCCGCCCCGGTGCCTCGGGCGTCTTGTCGTTCTGCCACATCTCGGTATAGCCAGCCTCGTCCAGAATGACCTCGGCCAGTTCGATATGGTTGTGCGCCCGCAGCGTCACCTGATGCCACCGGTCCACCCCATCGACAAAGGCGCTCAGCTGTGACGCCCCCTTGCCGCCGATCACACCGCGCGCCAGAACCTCGCGGGACCCGTCCAGAAGTGACACGCCCGCGGCCCGCGCCAGACGCTGGATATCCGCCCGCGCCTTGTCGCCCAACCCCCGTTTCGGCGTGTTGATCACCCGCTCGAAGGCCAGATCGTCATCGGGCGACACCGCCAGCCGGAAATAGGCCATGGCGTCGCGGATCTCGGCCCGTTCGTAAAACCGCGGACCGCCGATCACGCGGTAGGGCAGACCGATGGTCAGGAACCGGTCCTCGAATGCCCGCATCTGGTGGCTGGCACGGACCAGAATGGCCATCCCTTCCAGCGACAAGGGCCGCAGCCCCCGCGCGCCGCGTTGCAAAGCCTCCAGCTCGTCGCCAATCCAGCGCGCCTCTTCCTCGCCGTCCCAATGCCCGATCAGCCGGACCTTTTCGCCCTTGGTCGCTTCGGTCCACAAAGTCTTTCCCAGACGCCCGGCATTGGCCGAAATCACCCCCGAGGCGGCCGCCAGAATATGCGGGGTTGACCGATAATTCTGTTCCAGCCGGACGACCTTGGCGCCCGGAAAATCCTTGTCGAACCGCAGGATATTGCCCACTTCCGCGCCGCGCCAGCCATAGATCGACTGGTCGTCATCGCCGACGCAGCAGATGTTCTTGTGCTCTTGTGCAAGCAGGCGCAGCCACAGGTATTGGGCCACATTGGTGTCCTGATATTCGTCGACCAGAATATAGCGAAACCAGCGTTGATACTGCGCCAGCACATCGCCATGCTTCTGGAATATGACCACACAGTGCAGCAGCAGGTCACCGAAATCCGTGGCGTTCAGGGTTTTCAGCCGCTCCTGATAGGCCTCGTAAAGCTCGGTTCCCCGGTTGTTGTAGCCCGACGCTTCGGACGAGGGCACCCGGTCCGGCGTCAAGGCCCGGTTTTTCCAGCTGTCGATCATGCTGGCCAACATCCGCGCCGGCCATCTCTTCTCATCAATATTCGCCGCCGCGATCAGTTGTTTCAGCAGTCGCAGCTGATCATCGGTATCCAGAATGGTGAAATTCGACTTGAGGCCCACCAGTTCGGCATGCCGGCGCAGAATCTTGACCGACAGCGCATGGAACGTGCCCATCCAGGCCAGGCCTTCGGCCGTATCGCCCAGCAATCGCCCGATCCGCAGCTTCATTTCGCGGCTGGCCTTGTTGGTAAAGGTCACCGCCAGGATCTCGTTCGGCCGGGCTCGGCCCATGGCCAGAAGATGCACGATGCGTGCCGTCAATGCCTTGGTCTTGCCGGTCCCCGCCCCCGCCAGCATCAGCACCGGCCCGTCCAAAGCCTCGACCGCCTCGCGCTGCGCCGGGTTCAGATCGTCCAGATAGGGGCGCGGCCGCGCGGCCACGGCCCGCTGGCTCAGCGGCATTGCCGCCGCCTCAAACGCTTCTGCTTCATCCCAGCCGCTCATGGCGGCAGGTTAGCGCGGCCCGGCGAAAAGGGAAAGCGCTGTTCTGCATCTGTTCACAAACCCGCCCCCGGTTGACTTGACGCCGCCGCAGGCATAGCCGTGATCCACCAAAGCCAGGAGCGTCCAATGTCCGACACGACCCAACCGGCCCCCGAAACCGGATCGATGCGCATGGTCATCCTGTCGATCGGGCTTCTTCTGCTTTTGGCCTCGCTGGATCAAAGCATCGTCTCGACGGCTTTGCCGACCATCGTGGCCGATCTGGGCGGGCTTGAACATCTGTCCTGGGTCGTCACGGCCTATATCCTGACCTCGACCATCGTGGCCCCGCTTTATGGCAAGCTTGGCGACCTTTACGGGCGGCGCAACACGATCTTTGTCTCGGTCGCGGTGTTCCTGTTGGGCTCGGTCCTGTGTGGGCTTGCCAATTCGATGACCTTTCTGATCGCGGCCCGCGCGCTTCAGGGCATGGGCGGAGGGGGGCTTTTCGTGCTGGCCCTTTCGGTCGTCGGCGATGTCGTGCCGCCACGCCAAAGAGGCAAGATCCAAGGGGTCTTTGCCGCTGTCTTTTCGACGTCTTCCGTGCTTGGCCCCCTCGCTGGCGGCTGGATTTCCGAAAATCTGGACTGGCACTGGATATTCTTCATCAACCTGCCCCTGGGCCTGCTTGCCCTGGTCGGCTTTGCCGCCTCGTTCAAGCCGCGCGGGATCCGCACCAGCCACAAGATCGATTGGTGGGGTGCCGTGACCCTGACGCTTGGCCTTGGCGCGCTGACCCTGCTGACCAGCCTTGGCGGGCGCAGTTTCGACTGGTCCTCGACCCCGGCCCTGGCGCTTGGGGCCACGGCGCTTGTGTCCCTTGGGGCCTTTATCCGGATCGAATTTGCCGCGTCAGAACCGATCCTGCCCATGTGGCTTTTCAAGATGAACGTGTTCTGGGTGACGGCCGTCATCGGCTTCATTGTCGGGGCGGCGATGTTCGGCGCCATCACCTTTGTGCCGATCTATCTGCAAATCGCCAAGGGTGCGACACCGACCGCTTCCGGCTTGCAGATGATCCCGATGACCGTGGGCATCCTCATGACCTCGACCCTGTCGGGCCAGTATATGGGGCGCACCGGCAAATACTGGATCCTGCCCGTGATCGGCATGTCGGCCCTGTTGCTGGGCATGCTGGCTTTGACCCAATTGCAGGCCGACACCGGCATGGTGGTGTTTTCGCTGTCGTTGGGCCTTGTCGGCTTTGGGATGGGCTGCATCTTTCCGGTGGTGACGACCGCCGTGCAAAACGCCGTCCCGCGTGAGGCGATGGGAACCGCCACCGCCGCCGGCATTCTGGTTCGCCAGACTGGCGGGGCGCTGGGTGTGGCGGCCTTTGGCGCGCTGTTCTCGTCCCGGCTTCTGGCCGGGCTTGGCGATGCGGCTGCGGCACTGGGCGGCGGGGCGCAGCTTGGGCCACAAACCCTTGCCAAGCTGTCGCCCGCGCAGATGATCCAGGTCTCGGGTGCCGTCATCGACGCGATCCATCCGATCTTCTGGATTGCCGCCGGCATGTCGGCCGTGGGC
>JAYSWK010000039.1:0-2454 GCA_043718085.1 Rhodobacterales bacterium | reverse complement strand
AGCTGCGCCGGTTTGACCCGCATCGGCGCGAGTTGATGCTGTCGGAACTGCTAGGCGAGGCGTCGCGCCGCTTTCAGATCGGGGTGCTGCTGGCCCGGTTGGAACAGGACGCCGTCATGGCCAGCACGTTGCAGCAGTCCGGTCTGACCGATCCGTCGGCGCTGGTTCTGGGGCGGGTCACGCTGGCCAATTACTTTGCGGCGGCCCTTTTGATGCCCTACCGGCGCTTCCTCGCGGCCTGTGAATCGCTGCGCTATGATGTCGAGCTGATCAGCCACCGCTTTGGCACCAGCTATGAACAGACGGCGCATCGGATGTCGACCTTGCAGCGGCCGGATGCGCGGGGGATTCCGTTCTTCTTCGTGCGGGTGGACCGGGCGGGCAATATCTCGAAACGGTTCAGTGCGGGGCGGTTTGCGATTTCGCGGTTTGGCGGCACCTGCCCCTTGTGGAACATTCATGCGGCCTTCGAAGGGCCTGATCAGGTGCAGACCCAGATCATTCGCATGCCGGAAGGGGCGAGCTATTTCAGCTTTGCCCGCACCGTCACCCGCGCCGGGGGCAGCCATTCGGCCCCGGCCCCCCGGTTCGCCATCGGGCTCGGCTGTGACGTGGCCTATGCGCCGCGCCTGATTTATGCCGACGGGATTGACCTTGCCCGGGTCAGGCCGGTCGATATCGGGCTGAACTGCTATCTGTGCGAAAGGGCCAATTGCGCCTCGCGGGCCCATGCGCCGATCAACCGGCGGCTGGCGGTGAACGAGCGCGAGCACAGCCTGTCGATCCTGCGGTTCGAGGGGGAATAGGGGGTCGTTTGGCGGCGATGTCCAAGTTTTGGACATCGTATTTTTTCATTTAGTAACAGTATGTTAGAGATTTTTGTTAACCAAAATGAAAGGTTTGACGCGCCCATTTCGGCGCGCGGGTTTGGCCAAGAAGCGCCCGGAGGACCGTCTGATCGGGGCTCCTGTGGAGCCCGGATCGGTCCGATTGCCGCAGCGCGGATGCGCAAGGCAAGGGGGGATGGGTCCTGGACCAACGGGTGAATAGGGGACGCGTCTGCCTGGGGTGGGCGCGGGACGCGCCTGCCCGGGGGCAGGCAGGCGCGTCCCCGATAGGCTTTGGCCTATCGGGGAAGGAAAGGGGAAGGGGACTTGCGCGTGTCACCTCCCCACAGCCACAATTCCCAGTTTCATGACAGGAAGAAAAGTTGACACTCAGAATAGGCTCGGCCTAGTCTGCCGCCAAAGAGCCGCGACTCGGGCCAAAGTTCAGGGAGACATACATGACCAAACGTATTGCCGTCATCGGGGCCGGGCCGTCCGGTCTGGCGCAACTGCGGGCCTTCCAGTCGGCCAAGGCCAAGGGCGCCGACATTCCCGAGATCGTCTGCTTTGAAAAGCAGGACAACTGGGGGGGCTTGTGGAATTACAACTGGCGCACGGGGCTGGATGAATTTGGCGAGCCGGTGCACAATTCGATGTACCGCTATCTGTGGTCGAACGGCCCGAAAGAGGGGCTGGAGTTCGCCGATTACAGTTTCGAGGAACATTTTGGCAAGCAGATTGCCAGCTATCCGCCGCGCGCCGTGCTGTTCGACTATATCGAAGGCCGGGTCAAGAAGGCCGGGGTGCGCGACTGGATCCGGTTCCGCACCGCCGTGCGCTTTGTGCAATACAACACGGACAAGGGCAATTTCACGGTCACGGCGCATGATCTGAAAGCCGATCGGATGTATGCCGAGGACTTCGACCATGTGATCGTCGCCTCGGGGCACTTCTCGACCCCGAATGTGCCGGAATTCAAGGGTTTTCCGCATTTCAACGGCCGGATCCTGCATGCCCATGACTTCCGTGACGCGATGGAGTTCAAGGGCAAGGACATATTGATCGTCGGCACGTCCTATTCAGCCGAGGATATCGGGTCGCAATGCTGGAAATACGGCTGCAAATCGGTGACCGTATCGCACCGCACGGCGCCGATGGGCTTTGACTGGCCCGGCAACTGGCAGGAAGTGCCGCTGATGACCCATGTCGATACCGACACGGCCTATTTCAAGGACGGCACGTCGAAGAAGGTCGATGCGATCATCCTGTGCACCGGCTATCAGCATCACTTCCCGTTCCTGCCCGACGATCTGCGGCTGAAAACCCGCAACCGGCTGGCCACGGCGGACCTTTATAAGGGCGTCGCCTGGGTCCATAATCCCAAGCTGTTCTTTCTGGGGATGCAGGACCAGTGGTTCACCTTCAACATGTTCGACGCCCAGGGCTGGTGGGTGCGTGACGTGATCCTGGGGCGGATTGCGGTGCCGGGCGACAAGGCGGTGCTGGTCCGCGATGTGGTGGAGCGGGTTGCGCGCGAGGATGCCGGCAAGGACGCGCATGACGCGATCCACTATCAGGGCGATTATGTGAAAGAGCTGATCGCCGAGACGGATTACCCGGCGTTCGA
>JAYSWK010000380.1:0-1545 GCA_043718085.1 Rhodobacterales bacterium | reverse complement strand
CTAGAATTTGATCAAAAAAGCCGACAACGGGAAAAAACCGGCAAAGGTAATTGCCGGATCAAACAAGGAGCTGCCATGACGACCAAAACCCTTCTGCTGGCCAGTGCCGCTTTGGCGCTGAGCCTGACCACAACTGCCCGCGCCGGTGACGCCGAGCTGACCATTTTCGACTGGTCCGGCTTTGAAAATCCAGCCCTGACCATTCCCTATTTCACCAAGCACGGCGACACGCCCACCTATGCGCTGTTTGGTGATGATGACGAGGCGTTCCAGAAACTGACCTCGGGGTTTCAGGCCGATGTGGCCCATCCCTGCAGCCAGATGATCCAGAAGTATCGCGACGCCGGCGTGATCGAACCTTGGGACGTCAGCCGTATCCCGAATTTCGACAAGATCGACCCGCGTTTCCTGAATTCCACCATTTTCAAGGATGACACGGGCGTCTGGTATATCCCCACGGATTACGCCTATACCGCCGTGGCCTATAACACGACCGAAGTGCCCGCCGAAGACGTGGCCTCGCTCGAGGTCTTTACCAACGCGAAATACGCCGGCCGCATCTCGCTGCCCGACAATGCCGATGACGTCTGGGCCCTGGCCCTTTTGGCCACCGGTGTCACCGACTGGACCAATGTCAGCGAAGAGCAGTTCACCGCTGCCGCCGATTGGCTGCGCCTGGTGAACCCGAATGTCAAAGCCTATTGGGCCGACCCGTCGCAACTGTCGCAACTGATGGCCTCGGGCGAGATCCTTGTGGCCTGGAGCTGGAACGACAGCATCGCCCTTTTGCACCAGCAGGACTTCCCCGTGGGCTTCCAGCGTCAGGCCAAAGAGGGCGCCTCCTCCTGGTTCTGCGGCTTTATCAACATCAAGGATGCCCCCGGCTCGGAAGACAAGGCCTATGATTTCATCAACGCCTGGCTCGATGACGGCACCGCCAAGGGACTGCTCGAGAATTTTGGCTATGCCACGACCCAGACGGCCGGCATGGCCCTGATCGCGCAGGATGAACTTGTGGCTGCCGATGTGAACCCGGTGGACACAACCCTTCTGGCCCAGACCCCGCTGGACTCGGCCATGCGCGACCGCATGGTGAACGAGTTCGAAGAAATCAAGTCGGGTTTCTGATCCCGTTTCATTGGCTTGAACGCCCGGAGGCAACTCCGGGCGTTTGGCATTTCCTGGGTGCGAAAACCTTTCCAGAAAGTTAACAAAAATCGGTAACTATCTGATAATAATGATTAAAACACCATGTCCAAAACTTGGACACTCCCCGATTTTTGCCCTGATCCGCCCCCTTTCCCCGCGCATCGCAACCCCGTTCAACCAAGGCGCGACCGTCCGGATCGGGCCGCGAAAGCGGGCCGCGTTTTCGCAATTCCCGCAATGTCGGCATGTGTCTCAAAGCTGCCTCTGGCGTCTTTGGGCAAGATTGCGTAACTGCTTGGCCCAAATGGGATTGAATTCGATGCAGGGCCAAGGACGCAGGATGATCTGGCGGGTTCTTCTTCTGGCGATGTCACTGACGCTTGGCCTGATCGGCCC
>JAYSWK010000379.1:0-1546 GCA_043718085.1 Rhodobacterales bacterium | reverse complement strand
CCGCCTGATCATGATCGCCATAGGGATAGGCAAGCAATGTGGTCGTGACGCCAAGCTGCCCCAACAGCGCGGCGCGCGCGCCCTGCAACTCGTCGGCCAGCTCGCGCGGGGCGAGGGCGGTCATTGGTCGGTGACGCTGGCCATGACTTGCGATCTCGAACCCCGAGGCGCGCAGCCGTTCGAGTTCCGCCCAGCTCATCAGCGGTGCCGCCGGCCCGAAAAGTCCATCCCAGTCGGCCGCACCGCCAACATGGGCGGTCGGCACGAAAAGCGTCGCGCGTTGGTCAAAGTCGCGAAGGGTCGCCGCCGCCGCGGTCAGATTGTCCAGATAGCCATCATCGAATGTGATCGCGACCGCCCGCTCGGGCAGGGCTGCGCCGTCCCATATCGCCGCCTCAAGCTCGCCCAGGCTGATCGTCGCATGGCCGTTCTTGGCGAGCCATTGCATCTGCTCGGCAAATTGCGCCGGTGCGGTCGCGTAGCGCGCCAGGGCAGGCGGCGGGTCGGATGCGATCCGGTGATAGGTCAGCACCGGCACCCCCGGCAGTGACCAGGTTTCCGGGTTGGGGGGATGTCCGGCCCAGTCGATGGTTGCTGCGGCATTGGCCGAAAGACGCTCGTCAAAGGCTATGTCTCGATAGATCGGCGCCGACGGTCGCTCGCCATCGGCAGGTTTGCGAAACCGCTGAATCCGGTAAAGGGCCGAACGATGTTCTTCAGCGAGGTAAAGCGCCCCGGACTGTGCGAAAACCCGGCCGATCGTCAGCGCGCCGAAAGCATGGTTCCAGCGAAAGCCGGGCATCTGCGGGTTGTCCCGGTCGCTGACCAGGTTGGCATGGGTCATGACCAGATGACCACCCGGCCGCAGCGCCCCGGCAATACGGTCGGCAACATGCACAAGCGCGTCGATGTCCTCAACATAGTAAAGGACCTCGCTGCAGACAATCAGGTCGCGATCCTGCGGCATGGGATCGCGCAGCAGATCAAGCTGGGCAAAACGGACCGACGGCAAATCCCGGCAGCGGCGGGCTGCACGCACCAGCGCGGTTGCGGAAATATCCGTGGCGGTCAGCTGGCCGACCTTGCCCGCCAGACGGCGGGTGAAATGGCCCTCGGCGCAAGCCAGTTCAAGCACAGCGCCCAGCCCGTCGGGAATAATATCAAGCGTCTGCCGTGCCTTGCAGTCCTCGTAAGGGCCGTCATAATCCCAGGGATCTTCCGTGACGAAACGTTCCTCCCACATCGCGGCGCCGACGGTCGCCGGCGAGGGTGCATCGGCGGGCACCGCACCGCGGAAGTCATCCAGGATCGCCGCAATTTCGTTTTGCGCGATCAGGCCAGTCGGTCCGATGTGGAAGCGGCCAATTTCGCCGCCATGCGATACGACGATGCCCTGCAAACGCTCGATACCGCTGTCGAGCACCAGATCGGCTGGGGTTTCCTTGAGGTCAAAGGTCACGGTTCTTTCGGCACCCAGATCCAGCGCCTCTCCGGGCCTGCACCGCGCGGCCAGTCGCCGGTCGGCAATCCGAAGGACGGAACGCGC
>JAYSWK010000378.1:0-1551 GCA_043718085.1 Rhodobacterales bacterium | reverse complement strand
GCGGCGGCAAAGACCAGATCGCCGTCCAGCAGCGTGTGGGATGGCACAATGGCGCGGGCCATGCCGTCGTGGGCGGCGATGGCCAGCCGCAGCAGCTGCGCTTGGGTCAGATTGGCGTCGGTGGCGACAATGGCAATGGTGGTCGCCTCGCCCGGCATCTTGGTGGGCGGCGGCTCCCAGCCGGGTCGGAATGTTGGCGGCAAACCAAGGCCGCCAAACTCGGCAGCAATTTCCCAAGGTGCGGCCCAGAACTGCCCGTCCTCTCCACAGCTCACCGACCCAAGCGCATTGACCGCAACCAGCGCCCCGACGGTCATGCCATTTTCCAGCACACACGAGGCCGACCCAAGTCCGCCCTTCAATCCCCGCGTCGTGGCACCGTATCCGGCACCTGCGGTGCCAATGTCGAACTGAACCGCCGCATTGCTGAGCGCCCGCCGGCCAAGCGCGGGGTAGGGGTTTTCGGTCCAGTCCTTGCGCCCGCCATTGCGAAGATCAAAAAGGATGGCGGCGGGAACAATGGGCACGCGGTGGTCGCCCACCTGAAAGCCGCGCCCGAGTTTGCGCAAACCGTCGACCACGCCCGAGGCCGCATCAAGGCCAAAGGCCGACCCCCCGGACAGCACCAGAGCGTCCACCTGCTGCACCAGCCGCTCGGGCGCCAGAAGATCGGTTTCGCGGGTGCCGGGGGCGCCGCCCATGACATGGACAGCCGCCGTGAACGGGCGGTCGGCCAGAAGCACGGTCGCTCCGCTGCGGATATCGGCATCATCGGCATTGCCGACGAGCAGACCGTTGACATCGGTGATCAGATTTCGAAGTCCCGGTCGCATCCCTGCTCTTTCACCTTTGTCCAAATATCCGGAGCGGGGGCAGCACCCCACGCCTTGCGCAGCCTGAACGATATGGGCGCGAAGGCAAGGGATATGTCGCGCGGTTGCGTCGGTAAGGCTGCTATGCGACGACGGTGCGGAAATCACTCCACAGGAGGGCGTCTTGGAAAAAGTAGCAGTTATCACCGCGGGTGGCTCTGGCATGGGGGCGGCGGCGGCGCGGCGTCTGGCGGCAGACGGTTTTCGCGTGGCGATCCTGTCTTCGTCGGGCAAGGGCGCGGCTTTGGCCGCCGAATTGGGGGGCGTCGGCGTGACCGGCTCGAACCAGTCCAACGACGATGTGAAGCGGCTCATTGATGCAACAATGGCGCGCTTCGGTCGCATCGACGTGCTGGTCAATTCCGCCGGCCACGGCCCGCGCGCCCCGCTGCTGGAGATCACCGACGAAGGCTGGCATCAGGGGATCGACATCTATTTCCTCTCAGCCGTGCGGCCCGCGCGGTTGGTCACCCCGATCATGGAGGCGCAAGGCAGCGGCGGGTCGATCATCAACATCACCACCTTTGCGACGTTTGAGCCGGATCCGGTCTTCCCGACCTCGGGCGTGGCGCGCGCCGGGCTTGCCGCCTTCACCAAGCTTTTCGCCGACAAATACGCCCCCCAGGGGATCCGCATGAACAACCTGTTGCCAGGCTTCATCAACTCCTTGCCGGAAAAG
>JAYSWK010000377.1:0-1552 GCA_043718085.1 Rhodobacterales bacterium | reverse complement strand
CCGAAATGCCCGGTATGTACCACAAGGGCGATTTTGATCTTGCGGGCTTTGCCGTCGGCGCCATGGAACGTGGGCAGGATTTGCCGCGCAACGTGGCGGAAGGCGACGTGCTTTTGGGCCTTGCCTCGAACGGGGTGCATTCCAACGGCTATTCGTTCGTGCGCAAGGTTGTCGAACTCTCAGGCCTTGGCTGGGGCGCGGCCTCGCCCTTCGGGTCGGGCACCTTAGGGGAAGCCCTGCTGGCACCGACCCGGCTTTACGTCAAATCCGCTCTGGCGGCGATGCGGGCGGGGGGCGTCCATGCGCTGGCCCATATCACTGGCGGTGGGCTGACCGAAAACCCGCCTCGGGTCATGCCCGACGGGCTGGCCTGCGAAATTGATTTGTCCTCCTGGGTGCTGCCACCGGTATTTCGCTGGCTTGCAACCACGGCCGACATGTCTGAGCCTGAGTT
Source organism: Rhodobacterales bacterium (assembly GCA_043718085.1). Classification (GTDB taxonomy): domain Bacteria; phylum Pseudomonadota; class Alphaproteobacteria; order Rhodobacterales; family Rhodobacteraceae; genus Stagnihabitans. The sequence goes on along the minus strand of JAYSWK010000377.1, from coordinate 1,098 downwards.
GCTGAAAACCTTTAACTGCGGCATTGGCATGATTGCGGTCGTCGCGGAAGATCGTGCCGCAGCGCTGAGCGGACTGCTGAGTGCGCAGGGCGAAAGCGTGACGCCCATGGGCCGTGTCGTGAAGGGGCAGGGCGTGATCTACAAGGGCAAGCTTTTGTGAAACGTGTTGCCATCCTGATTTCCGGGGGTGGTTCCAATATGCTGGCGCTGGCGGCGAGCATGGCGGGCGACCATCCGGCGCGCGCCGTGCTGGTCGCCTCAAACGATACGGGCGCCAACGGCCTGATCCGCGCCGCGGCGCTTGGCATCCCGACCGCTGCCGTCGATCATCGCCCCTACCAAGGCGACCGCGCCGCATTCGAAGCCGCGCTTCTGCTACCAATTCTGAAAGCGGCCCCTGACATTCTTTGCCTTGCCGGGTTCATGCGGGTCCTGACCCCGGCCTTTGTGGCGCTCTTTGCGGGCCGGATGCTGAATATCCACCCGTCTTTGTTACCAAAATATCCTGGCCTGCATACCCATGCCCGGGCGCTGGCGGCGGCGGATGCCGAGGCGGGCTGCACCGTCCATGAAGTGACGCCGATTCTGGATGATGGCCCGGTCCTTGGCCAAAGTCGCATTCCGGTGCTGCCGGATGACACCGAGGCAACACTTGCCGCGCGGGTCCTTGTTCAGGAACATCGGCTTTACCCGGCAGTGCTGCGCCGCTTTGCGTCAGGCGACCGCACGCCGATTTATCTTTAAGGGGCGTTTCTTGCGCAAATACTCGCGCCCGAGGTGCATCCAGGACAGTTTGGCAACAGTCTTTACCTGCACCGACCACAAGCCTTTTCTTCCTGATCGACCTCGCCTAAGACCGAAACTGCGGGATGAGCCCGTGATGAACAGGATGATGATGAAGACAATTTTGACGACCGAAGACCTGGCGCGGTTCTGCGCTGCGGCGAAAACTCAGGCCTATGTCACCATCGACACCGAGTTCCTGCGTGAACGCACCTATTATTCCAAGCTTTGTCTGATCCAGATGGCGCTGCCCGGCAAGGATGGCGAGGCGGTTCTGGTTGACCCCTTGTCCGAGGGCCTGTCGCTTGAGCCGCT
>JAYSWK010000376.1:0-9973 GCA_043718085.1 Rhodobacterales bacterium | reverse complement strand
CGACCGTCACGCCCGAGGCCTTGGTGAAGTAGGCGAGCATGGTTTCGACCAGCACCTGGTCTTCGCCGCGCCACGGGCCGAACATGGTGATCGACTGGCCCTCAAGATTGTACTTGGCGTCGAAGTCCGCATAACTTTGCCAGTTGAATGCCCCCTCGCCGACCGGGAATTTCAGGTCCTGTGCCTGGGCCGTAACGGCGCCAAGCGCAAGCACTGCAACGCTTGCATAAAGTGTGGATTTCATCGTTTCCTCCCCATGGTTGCGCCGTTCGGCGCAGCTTAGATGTCCAGGCGGCAGAATCGTATTCAAACCGCTTTGGATTTGGTGATCCTCGCTGATCCACGTATGCCTGTCAATCCAAAGCAGAAGCGTCTTGTGACCAGAGCCCCTTGTTCTGCAGGCGTGAAAGGGAAATTCTGCTTGTTTTGGAAGTGGTTCTTTTCTTGGTGAATGGTCGGCTTTCGCTTTGACGCCCCGGAATGATGCCGCTAAGCTTGGCTCGGATTGAAACCGTTTTGAATGCGAACAGCAGGCTATGAACCTTAAGGAACTGGCGCAACGGCTGGGTTTGTCGCCCACAACCGTAAGCCGCGCGCTGAACGGCTACCCCGAGGTCAACGAGGCCACGCGCGAGCGCGTGCTGGCCGCCGCGAAGCGCCACCATTACCGCCCCAACACCGGCGCCATTCGTCTTGCGACGGGTCGCGCCATGGCGGTTGGCCACGTCATCCCGCTGATCACGCGCCACGAGATCGTCAACCCAATCTTCGCCGATTTCATCGCGGGGGCGGGCGAAGTCTATTCGCGATCGGGCTATGACATCGTGCTGTCCGTGGTGTCGGACGAGGATGAGGAACAAACCTACCGCGACCTGCAGGCGCGTGGCACCGTCGATGGCGTGATCCTGCATTCGATGCGGCTGGACGATCCGCGCATCCGGTTGCTGAACGAGACGGGTCTGCCCTTTGTGGTGCATGGACGCTCTACCGGGGCCGCCTTGCCCTATGCTTGGGTTGATGTGAACAACCGTCGCGCCTTTCGCCGCGCCACGGATTTCCTGCTTGACCTGGGCCATAGCCGCATCGGGCTGGTGAACGGATTGGAATTCATGGACTTCGCCATTCGCCGGCGTGGCGGCTATGTCGAGGCGCTGGAGGCGCGCGGCATTGCAGTGGACGAGACGCTGATGTTCTCGGACCAGATGACCGAAACGCGCGGCTTTCGCGCAGCGCAGGACATGCTGGACCTTGCGGTGCCGCCAACGGCCTTTGTCGTATCCTCGATCATCTCGGCCCTTGGTGTGCGCCGGGCCATCGAGGACCGGGGGTTGCGTATGGGGCGCGACGTGTCGGTCATCATTCACGATGACGACCTGAGCTACATGAAGAACGGCGACGACGTGCCGATCTTCACCGCGACCCGATCCTCTGTGCGCGAGGCCGGGCGGCGGGCGGCGGCGATGATCCTGGATCTGATTGCCGGCACGGCCACCGTCCCGCGGGAGTCCCTGTTAGAGGCCGAACTTATCATCGGCCAATCCACCGGACCTGGTCCCGGTGGACCCGGTCCCAATGGGTCGGGTGCCGAGCCAAAGGCGACGTGACCGTGCGATGGCGGGCCGAATGTAGCATCGAGAGGATGCCCTGGAATATTGTCGCAACGATTGGTTGGGGAGTGCCGTGTGAAGGGCCCCCAAATGCCGGGGTAGACCGTCAGCCGATATAGCGGCGCAGGGCGGCGTCGGTGCCGTGGGACCAGACGAAGGCCAGTTCCTGTGCGAACGGCGCGGTGAAGGCGAGGTTCTGGTCAAGGTCGCCATAGATGTCGTGCATGGCAGTCCAGGCCGACGGGTCGGTCCGGGCGGCCAGGGCGCGCGATTGCAGCATGTCCCAGTTCGGGTCATTCGGGGGGATCACGCGGCCCGCCTCGTCGGTTCCGGCGCAGTAGCGGCACCAGAGGGCGGAGAGCAGGATCAGGCCGGAGGCGTCGCCGCCCCGGGCCAGCACGTCGCGGATCGAGGGGATGATGAATTTCGGTTGGCGGTTGGAGCCGTCAAGGCAGAGGCGGCGGACGGTGTCGGCGACGTCCGGGTTCGAGAAGCGGTCGATGATGAGGGTCTTGTAGGCGTTCAGGTCCTGGCCGGGAACCGGGGGGACAATGGGCAGAATCTCGCGGGTTTCGACGGCGTCGAGGAAGGCGCGGATCATGGGGTCGGCCATGGCTTCGTGGACGTATTCGATGCCCTTGAGGCCGCCGGGATAGGCGATGATGGCATGGCCGCCGTTCAGGACGCGGATCTTCATCGTCTCAAATTCATGGACATGGGGTGTGAAGGTCACGCCGACCTTTTCCAGCGCAGGGCGGCCCAGGGGGAAATTGTCCTCCAGCACCCATTGGCGGAAGGGTTCGCAGGTGACCGGGACCGGGTCGTTGCCCAGACCGAATTCGGCGGCCAGGTCCAGTTCGCGCGGGCCGGTGGCGGGGGTGATGCGGTCGACCATGCCATTGGGGAAGGCGACATGGGCGGCGATCCAGTCGGCGAGGGCGGGGTCGGAGAGGCGGGCGAGGCCGGTGACGGCGTTCTGGGTGACCTTACCGTTGCCGGGCAGGTTGTCACAGGACATGACGGTGAAGGGCGGCACGCCCTTGGCGCGGCGGGCTTTCAGGGCGGCGATGATGGCGCCGAAGGCCGTTGCATGGGGGTTTGGCGCGTCGGCCAGGATTTCGGGGGCCCTTGTGTCGAAAAGGCCGGTGGTGGCATCGACGAAATAGCCGCCCTCGGTGACGGTCAGCGAGACAATGCGGATGTTGGGCTTGGACATCTCGGCGATCAGGGCGGCGTTGTCGTCCTGAACAGGAATGAAGCCCGACATGGAGCCCACGCGGCGGGCGCGGCGGCCGGAGGGGTCAAGCTCGATTACGGTGGAGAGGCAGTCCTGGGCCAGGAGGGCCTCGCGCATCCTTGCGTCGCCGGGGCGGATACCGGCGCCGAGAATGGCCCAGTCGTGGTTCAGGCCCATGGCGAAAAGGTCGTCGAGATAGACGGCCATATGGGCGCGGTGAAAGTTGCCAAGGCCGATATGGACCATGCCGGGCGTCAGGCGGCTGCGGTCATAGGCGGGCAGGGTCGCGGTATTCATATCAGGCCATCCAGTTTCCGCCGTCGACCCCGAAGGTCTGGGCGGCGATGTAATCGGCTTCGGAGGTGGCAAGGAAAATGGCCATGCCGGTCAGGTCCTGCGCGGTGCCCATGCGGCCATAGGGGACCGATGCCCCGACGAGGCGCTTTTTCTCGCCCAAGGGTCGGTTTTCGAGGCGGGCGAATTCGGCGTCCACCCCGTCCCAATGCACACCGTCCACCACGCCGGGGGCGATGGCGTTGACGTTGATGCCGTGACGGATCAGGTCAAGGCCCGCCGATTGGGTGAGCGAGATCACGGCGGCCTTGGTGGCGCAGTAGACGGCGACCAGCGCCTCGCCGCGCCGACCGGCCTGCGAGGCCATGTTGATGATCTTGCCGCTGCCGCGCGGGATCATGTGGCGGGCGGCGGCCTGGAGGCAGAAGAGGGTTCCGGCGACGTTGACGGCGAAAAGTTTGTCATAGGTCGCGCGGGTAATGTCGATGATGGGGGCGGCCTGAAACAGGGCGGCGTTGTTGATCAGGATGTCGAGGTGGCCCATGTCGGCCACGGCGGCTGCGAAGCCGGCGTCGATGCTGACCTGATCGGTCACGTCGATCACCTGGGCCCGCGCCTTGGGGCCGAGGTCGGTCACGGCGGCGTCAAGGGCGGCGCGGTTGATGTCGGCCAGGGTCACGGTGGCCCCTTCGGCGATATAGGCGCGGGCGAAGTCGAAGCCGATGCCGCGGGCGGCGCCGGTGATGAGCGCGGTCTTGCCTTGCAGTCTCATGCGAGGGCCTTTCCGGTGGAGTCAAAGCGGTGGACCTTGCCCTGTTGCGGGGCGAGGTGGACGCGGTCGCCGTGGCGCAGCATGACCTCGCCCCCGGCGCGGACGTTGATGGTGCCGACGGCGTCGGTCGCGACCTTGAGGAAGGTGTCGGAGCCGAGGTGTTCGGAAAGGCCGACGACGCCCGACCAGCCGCCTTCGCTGACGACATCCAGATGTTCGGGGCGCACGCCGATGGTGGTGGCGTCCAGCTTTGCCGCCTCGGGCCCGGTGATGAGGTTCATCCTGGGGCTGCCGATGAAGCCCGCGACGAAGGTGTTCCTGGGGTGGTTGTAGAGGTCGAGGGGGCTGCCCACCTGTTCGATGTTGCCCGCGTTCAGCACGACAATCTTGTCGGCCATGGTCATCGCCTCGACCTGATCATGGGTCACATAGACCATGGTGGTTTTCAGCGACTGGTGCAGTTCGGTGATTTCCTGGCGCATTCCGACCCGTAAGGCGGCGTCGAGGTTGGAGAGGGGTTCATCGAACAAAAAGGCGGCGGGTTCGCGGACGATAGCCCGCCCGATCGCGACGCGCTGACGCTGGCCGCCCGACAACTGGCCGGGGCGGCGGTCGAGATAGGAGGTCAGGTTCAGGACCGCAGCGGCGCGTTCGACGCGTTTGGCCTGTTCGGCGGGGTCCATGCCGGCCATCTTCAGCGGGAACTGGATGTTCTTGCGCACCGTCATATGGGGGTAGAGCGCATAGCTTTGAAACACCATGGCCAGTCCGCGCTTGGCGGGGGGCAGGTCGGTGGCATCCTTGCCGTCGATCTCGATCGTGCCGGAGGTGGTGTCCTCAAGCCCCGCGATCAGGCGCAGGAGCGTGGATTTGCCACAGCCCGAGGGGCCGACAAAGACGACGAATTCGCCGTCGTCGATGGTCAGGTCCACACTGGGGATGACGAGAGTTTCGCCAAAGGCCTTGCAGACGGATTTCAGTACGATCTTGCCCATGGGTCCCTCATTTCACCGCGCCAAAGGTAAGGCCGCGGACGAGTTGTTTCTGGCTGAACCAGCCAAGGATCAGAATTGGTGCGATGGCCATGGTGCTGGCCGCGCTGAGTTTGGCGTAAAACAGCCCCTCGGGAGAGGAATAGCTGGCGATGAAGGCGGTCAGGGGACCGGCGTTGGCAGCGGTCAGGTTCAGGGTCCAGAAGCTTTCATTCCAGGCCAGAATGAAGTTCAGAAGAATGGTCGAGGCGATGCCTGGCACGGCCATGGGGGTCAGGACATGAAGGATCTCGTCCTTGAGGGTGGCGCCGTCCATGCGGGCGGCTTCCAGGATCTCGCCGGGGATTTCCTTGAAATAGGTGTAAAGCATCCAGATGATGATCGGCAGGTTGATCAGGGTCAGCATCATCACCAGGCCCAGGCGGGTGTCGAGCAGGCCCAACTTGATGAAGGTCAGATACATCGGATAAAGCACGCCCACGGCGGGCATCATTTTGGTCGACAGCATCCACATCAGGATGTCCTTGGTGCGGCGCGAGGGCACGAAGGCCATTGACCAGGCGGCGGGCACGCCGATCAGCACGCCGATCAGGGTGGAACCGCCCGAGATGACGACCGAATTCCACAGGTAGTGCATGTAGTTGGAGCGCTCCTGCACCACGGCATAATTCTCAAGCGTCCATTGGAAGAACAGGAACTTGGGCGGAAAGGCGATGGCGTCGCCTTCGGTCTTGAAGCTGGTCAGGATGGTCCACAGGATCGGAAAGAAGATCACGAGACCAATGGCCCAGGCGAGGGCGGTGTTCAGCGACTTGCGGCGGGAGGTGACGGTACGGGCCATGATTGTCCTCATGCGTCCAGGTTCTTGCCGACAATGCGCATCAGGAACGCCGCGACAATGTTGGCCAGAATGATGGCATAGACCCCACCCGCCGAACCGAGGCCGACGCTCTGCCCTTCCAGCACGCGCTGGAAGATCAGGTAGGACAGGGTTTTCGAGCCGAAGGCGCCGGCGGTGGTCATCTTGATCTCGGCAAAGATCGACAGAAGGAAGATGGTCTGGATCAGGATCACCACGGTGATCGCCCGACCCAGATGCGGCAGGATGATAAACCAGAACTGCTTGAGCCGGGTCGCGCCATCCATCTCGGAGGCTTCCATCTGGTCGCTGTCCAGCGACTGGATCGCGGTCAGCAGGATCAGGGTGGCAAAGGGCAGCCATTGCCACGAGACGATCAGGATTATGCTGACAAAGGGGTATTCGATGATCCATTGCACGGGTTCGGTGCCGAAGTAGCGGGCGACATGGGCGAAAAGCCCGTTGACCGAGTCAAGGAACATGTTCTTCCAGATCAGGCTGGACACGGTGGGCATGACGAAGAACGGCGCGATGACCAGGATACGGACGATGCCCTGGCCCCACATCGGCTGGTCGAGCAGGAGCGCGAGCAACACGCCCAGGACCACGGTGATCAGAAGAACGCCGACGACAATGATCAGGGTTGCCGCAACCGCCGGGCCGAAAGACGAGGCGGTGACGAAGCGGACATAGTTTTCGACACCGGCAAAGCCGAGGTCGCCGCCGCGCAAGGGCAGATAGTTGCGGAAGGAAAACCACAGAGTCAAGATCAGCGGCACCAGCATCCAGCCCAGCAGCAGGATCACCGCAGGGGCCATCATCAGCCGGGCGGCGGTGCGGGAATTCTTGGTGGCCATGGTGCAATCCTTCCCTGAATGCGCCAGCGGCGCAGCGTCGGTGAACCGGAGATGAGCGGGATTTGCAAGTGGGCTGGAGGGCGGCGAACCGCCCTCCAGCTATTGATCGCCGGGCTTAGTAGCCGGCGGCTTCCATGGCGTCGGTCGCAATGGCTTGCGCCTTGGCCAGGGCTTCCTCGACGGTCTGCTGACCTGCATAGGCGTTCGAGAACTCCTGGCTGACATCGGTCGCAATTCCTGCGAATTCCGGGATGGCCGCGAACTGGACGCCGACATAGGGAGCCGGGTTGACGGTCGCATGCAAGGGATCAGCCGACAGGATCGAGTCGAGCGTCATCTGTGCAAACGGCACGGCCTGATAGTCCGGGTTCGCATAGAGCGAGGTCCGGGCGCCCGGGGGCACGTTGGCCCAACCTTCCTTGGCCGCAACCATCTCGATATAGGCCTTGCCGGTGGCCCATTCGATGAACTGCTTGGCTTCGGCGGTTTTCTGAGTGCCGGCCGGAATGGCCAGAGCCCAGGCCCAAAGCCAGTTCGAACGCTTGCCGAGGCCCGCATCCGGAGCCAGAGCGAAGCCGACCTTGTCAGCCACGGTCGAGTCCTTGCCGGTCACGAACGAGGCGGCCACAGTGGCGTCGATCCACATGCCGCACTTGCCCTGGTTGAACAGCGACAGGTTTTCGTTGAAGCCGTTGGTGGCGTAGCCGGCAGGGCCGCTTTCGTCCATCATGCCTTTGAAGAAGTTGAGCGTGTTGGCCCAGGCTTCGCTGTTAAAGGTCGGCTTCCAGTCCATGTCGAACCACTGCGCGCCAAACGAGTTGGACATCGCGGTGATGAAGGCGCCGCCCTCACCCCAACCGGCCTTGCCACGCAGGCAGACGCCGTTGATTTCGGCCGAGCGGTCGGTCATGGCGGCTGCGGCCTGGCGGATGAAGTCCCAGGTCGGTGCGGCGGGCATTTCCAGCCCGGCCTTGGCCATCAGGTCAGTGCGGTACATGACCATCGAGCTTTCGCCATAGAACGGTGCCGCAAAGAGCGTGCCGTCATAGGACAGGCCGCCGGCCATGGCGGGCAGGATGTCGGCGGCGTCATATTCTGCCGACAGATCGTTCAACGGAACCAGCCAGCCGTTCTTGCCCCAGATCGGGGTTTCGTACATGCCGATGGTCATGATGTCGAACTGGCCACCCTTGGTGGTGATGTCGGTCGTCACGCGCTCACGCAGCACGTTCTCTTCCAGCGTCACCCAGTTCACGTCGATTCCGGTCTTGGCAGTGAATTCGGCCGTGTAGCCCTGCATCCGGATCATGTCCCCGTTGTTCACGGTGGCGATCGTAATTGTCTCGGCCATTGCTGCGCCGCTCAGGCCAAGCATTGCCGACGCGCCCAAGAGCGCGCGAATGGTTAGTTTCATGTGTATCCTCCCTGGAAAGCGAATGAGCAAAACATCGCTTGGCGGGTAAATGCTCACAAGAGGGTGTGAGTCGTCAAGGAGAATCTCACGCTGCAATTGCGAAGACCTGTGCTGCGAGCGCACTTGAATCTGGATCAGGAACAAGTCGCGCGGGGCGCTTTGGCCAGGCCCGGTATCGCGCGGCGCGATCAACTCCGTGAAAGAATAGCCCGTGCGGTGGTGTCGTCGGTCACCAGGCCGTTGATGATGCGGCCTTTCAGGGCGGCGTGGATGGCGCGCACCTTGGCCGGTCCAGCGGCCACGGCGATCACCGGCTCGTCCCGGTTCGGCGTTACCTGCACCCCGCCCACCAGGGCGTTGCGGGCACTGTCGATATAGTGGCCCTGGTCGTCATAGGCCCAGCTGACAATCTCGCCCGCGGCCCCCTGGTCCTGCAATTCGGCCAGAACCCCGGTCGAGACGAACCCGTCCAGCGCCAGGGGCGCATCGGCACCCATCTGGCCCACTCCGACAAAGGTGACATCGGCCTTCTTGGCCAGATCATAGACTGTGCGGACCGGGCGCAGCGCCATGAAGAAATCGCGCTCTTCGGGCGTGTCGGAAATCACCGGGACGGGCATGGGATAATAGGGCGCGTCAAGCTTTTCGGCGATGCGGCTGATCACGTCGTAAAGCGTGGCCGAACCGTCGGGCGCGATGTTGCCCAGAAGCGAGACGATGCGGTGCGGTTTGGCGTCGCTGGGCGAGAACTGCTCAGCCATGGCGCGCAGGGCCCGTCCGGTGCCAAAGGCGATGACCTTGCTGTCGGGCATCCGCAGCACACGCTCCAGTTCGGCCGCCGCCGCCGGGGCGGTGGCGCGCGAGGGGTCGACGCCGGGGCCGAGACTGGGTGCCACCCGGCAGCGCAGAAGGCCGAAACGGTCGGACAGCGCGGCCTCAAGCTCCAGACAGGCGCCGATGTCATGGTTTAGGCGAACCTGGATCAGCCCCTCGGCCATGGCGCGGCTGACTAGGCGCTGGGCGCGCTGGCGCGACACGCCAAGGTCGGTCGCGATCTGGTCCTGAGTCATGCCGCCGACATAGTAGAGCCAGCCCGCCCTCGCGGCCTCGTCGTGCAGGGAGGGTTCGGTGTCAAAGCGGGTCATCGGGGCCTCCGCAGATCGGGGTGCAGGTCGAAAAAGGTGGCGAAGTCGTCGAAATGGCGGTCGGGGCGGGCGTCGTCGGGTTCGTCCAGCGCCCTTCCGGCAAGATGCGAGCCCCCGGTGAAGCGCCAGACCGGCATGCCCGCCGCCCGGGCCGCGCGCACGCCGTTCAGGCTGTCTTCAATCACCAGGCAGCGCGCCGGGTCGGTCCCGTGCCGGCTGGCGCAAAGCAGAAAGAGGTCCGGTGCGGGCTTGCCCTTGGCGACCATGGCCGCGGTAAACAGCTTGTCGCGGGTAAGCGCCTCAAGCCCGGCAATTTGCAGCGAGCGTTCGGCCCGCTTGGGACTGGATGATGTGGCGACGCAATAGGGCAGGCCCAGCTGGTTCAGGACGTCACCGACATGCGGTATCACGGTCAAGTTCTGTTCGAATGCGGCCATGAGGCGGCTGCGATACTGATCCTCGAATTCAAATGGAAGGTTCAGCCCAAAGTCGGTGCGGATCGAGGCCATGACGGTGGGATAGGATCGGCCCAGGAAATTCCGGGCGACATAAGCCAGATCGATTTGGACGCCCAGGGCCGCCAATTCGTCGACCAGCATCTGCGCCGAAATGATCTCGCTGTCGATCAGCACGCCATCGCAGTCAAAGATGATCAGATCGATGGCCATCGCGTCCCCCTTTGCGATTGTGTGGCGCTTGGGTGGCGTTTTGTCCAGCCGGTCGCGGGCGGCGAATGCCGCTTTGGGATGCGTGCCGATCCCTGGGCGGCTAAGCGACCAACTTTTGGTCGACCTCA
>JAYSWK010000375.1:0-1554 GCA_043718085.1 Rhodobacterales bacterium | reverse complement strand
GATGAGGTTTCATGGAAACAAACTCATCGAAATGCGCGTTCGAGCGAATGCGAGAGGCAGCGTTTTTCGATTCCATGCAAACTCATCCCGCTTTAGCGCGCCACATAGCCCCAAATCCGCGGCGGGGGAAGCCGCCGCGGCCCTTTGTCAGTTCGAGACCTGTTCGCGCAGAATGGCAATGGTCATCGATATCATCAGGTAAATGCCGCCGAAGATCAGCATGACCACAATCGTGTTTTCAAAGGCGCGGGGATAGGACGGGTCGTCAGCCGCCACGGGTTGCACGGCAATCGACAGATAGCGGGTCTGGCGCTGGGCTTCCATGCGCGTCGTCTCCATCGCGGTGGTGGCCTGGCTGAGCATCATTTGCCGGGTCAGCACATCGCCCTGGGCAATGGCAAGTTCGCTTTGCACCGAGGCGATCGAGGGCCCGTCTGCGCCATTGTCGGTCAGCTTCTGGCGCAATATTTCGATCTGTGCCTCGAGCGTAGCGATGCGGGCCTTGACCGGGTCCATGCGGGCCTTGTTGGGGTTGGCATTGGCCTGCATCTGGGCCAGCGCCAGACGTTCCTGGGTCAGTTGTCCGTCCAATGTCCCGATCTGCGTGGTCAGAAGCCCTACTTCAACTTCGGACGAGAAGGTCTTGTATTTTTGCTGCAATTCGACCAGGTGACGCTGGGATTCAGCCAGTTTCAGCTGGGCGTCGGTAAAGCTTTGGGCGGCGCTTTTCTCTTGATCACCGCGCAGGCGGACGGTCAGCTGATCGACGCGAGTTTCGGCGTATTTCAACAAGGCCTCGGAAAATTCGACCGATTTGTGCGGCTCGGTGGCCGACACTTCCAACTTGATCAGACCCTCGGTCGGGTCATAGCTGATCTTCACCATTTTCTTGTAAAGCGCGTAGGCGGCGGAATTGTTGGCATCCGGTGCCAGTCGCTGGATCGGGTCAATGGCGGGATCCGAGAAATGGGCGCGAAAGCCGGAATCCTTGTCCAGCAATTCCATGACATCCTGCGATTGCAGATAGCCCTGGACGGCCACCGAATCCTGCGAGGTGGCAAAGGAGGTTCCGGTGAACAGCGAGGAGACGGCCGAGGAGGCCGTGGCTTGCTGAATGACGAATTCGGTGCGGCTGGCATACATCGGCGTGGCGACAAGATAGTAATACCAGGCCGCAATCACCGTTGGCAAAAGCACGAAAACCGCAATCTTGGACCACATCAGCGCCAGTTTGCGGCGTCTGCGGGCAATGATGTCGACCTGGATGCGCCGAACCTCGGCGACATGGGATTGTTCGGCGCGCACCTCGGTCGAGGGCAGCGGCGCGGGTTTGAAGGTCTGGGGCAGCTGGTTCTGTTCGCTTTGCACCGTCAGCGCGCGCGAGCCTTGTGCAGGGGGGGGCATGTCAAAATCCCCCTCATCCTCGCCCGATACAAGTTCCAGCAGGGCGGAACGCTGGAACGGGTCAATCCCGGCGCCGCGCAACAGGCGCACGGCATCGAAATCCGACGTGGCCGGCAGGCCATGCTTTTGCGCCAGACGCCGGGCCAGGCG
>JAYSWK010000374.1:0-3991 GCA_043718085.1 Rhodobacterales bacterium | reverse complement strand
CAGGATCATGCCCTTGATCCATCCCTTGCTTGTGATCCTGGCGGCCGCCGGAATGGCAGCCACGCAATTTGATCAAAAGTAGGATAGCGGAGGACATGTGGGTGAGGCAAGCTGAATCTGCCATTGGTGTCGATCTTGCACGATTACATGGGTGCGCGATCAAGCTTGGCGGAAAAACACCAATGTTTTCATCAGGCTTCCAAGCCCGAAGATCCGAATCCTATTCTGCCAATCCCAGTTCGGCCGGGGTCGGAGGAATGGGCACTGCCAGATATTCGGCGGGGGCGATGCGGGTCAGGCCCTTTATTCGCAATATCCGGCGATCCGGGGCGGGCAGGTCCGCAATGGCGGCCGAGACGATGTCGAACATCCGGTCGGCATCAACGCCGGGGGCTGCGATATAGGGCAGGGCAGGGGTCGGATCGGTGCGGCCCACCGCTTTCAGCCTGGGGGCAAACGCCTCCCATTCCTGGATCATCTCCCAGGTCACGGCATCTATGGCCGCGATCTCGGCCCGCCCATCGGCCACGGCACGGGCGGACAACAGATGGCCACCGGTGCGCAAATGCGGCACAAGCCGCAGTCCCAGCTTTGACGCATGGTTTTGTGGCGCGGCCCAGCCCGATTGCGAAAGATCCTCGTTAAAGGCCAGCAAGGCCCCGTCAAACGCGGCCAAGTCCTGGCGCGGGTCCTCTGCCCTGGCAATCAGGACCGAACAATAATGGCCCGGCGGACAGCCTGCGACGCCGTAATCCGGCGTGCCGATCAAGGTGACCTTGTCCCACAGCCGCGCCCGATAAGGAAAGCCGCAGGTCTGCAAAAAGGTCAAATCACGCGCCGTCCACGCCGGCCAATAGGCCCCCGCACCACGTGTCAACGTCTCGGGCGCCGTGATGCCCTGCGACCGCATCCCATCGCGGATCAGCGCCCAAAGCCGGTCGTTGGAGCCTTGCGCCTCGGCCCGGTCATACATGCCCAAAGATGCGATCATCGCCCAACCCTTTGCCGCGCCTGCGCGCTTTCCACATCGGTCAATCCCAAAAGCGCGGCCACAAGCCGCAGCATCCGGTCCTCTTCAGCGTCACGCCTGCCGTCGGCAAGGGCCACGCGCCACAAGGCCTCGACCAGGGCAGCCCGGTCGTCCAGCGGCACGGCGGCTTTCAGCGCCCGGGTGAAACGCACCGTGTCGGGCGCTTCAGCCTCCAGCGCCTCGGCCTCGGTGCGCAGATAGGCGGCACCGGTGTCGGACAGGCCATGCCGGGCCTTCAGAATGGCGTCGATCCGGGCCATCTCGGCACCGTCATAGGCGCCATCGCTGCGGGCCACACGCACCAAAAGGGCGGCCAAGGCGATGCGGGCATCCGGCTCGGCCAGCCGGGGCGGAGATGGGGCGAAAAGGCTGCGCAACAGGGTCATGGCGGCAACATAGGATCAGCGCGCCGCGCTGCCAATGGTCTGGACAATTCGTGCCGCCTCTTCTGCGGCCCCATAGGGCGGGTTGACGATGAAAAGGCCCGAGCCGACCATGCGATGCCCCGCGCGGGCCGGTGGAAAGCGGACCTCGCTGCGCAGACCCTCGGGGAAGATGGTCTGCAGATCGGCCAGCATGGCGGCGTGCGGCGCATCGGTCAAAAGCGGATACCACAGCATCAGAATGCCGACATTCCACTTGCGGGCGATCTGAGCCATGATCTTGGGAATTGCAGCATAATCGGCCTTCACCTCATAAGAAGGATCGATCAGCATCAGCCCGCGTCGTGGTGTGGGCGGGGTCAGGGCAAGCGCCAGATCAAAGCCATCCCTTTGGTGGATATGGGCGTCCCATGGGCCAAGATTGTCGACCAGGGCGCGAAATTCCTGGGGATGCAACTCGGCCAGATGCACCGGATCCCCTGCACGCACCGTCAAAGCCGCCACCAAGGGTGATCCGGGATAGGCCATGGGGCCGAACCGGGCGCGAACTTCGGCCAGGCGGCGGCGGTAGGGGTGGCTGGCGTCAAACTGCGCCTCGATCCGGGCCACGCCGGCGGCGGCTTCGCCGGTCTTGACGGCCTCATCGGCGCCAAGGTCATAAAGCCCGCGGCCGGCATGGGTCTCGATATAGCTGAGCGGTTTGTCCTTTTGGGTCAGGTAATCCAACAGCCAGGCCAGAAGCGCATGCTTCTGAACGTCGGCAAGATTGCCCGCATGATAGATGTGTTGGTAGGACAGCATGGCTGTGGCTAACGCCTTCCGGCAGGGCTCGCAAGTCGGGCCTTGCGGCAATTCGGGTTGAAATGGGCCGGGGTTGGCCTTACCTACCCTTCTGAACCGCCTACAGGAGTTGCCGACACATGGACTTTTTCTTTGGACCAGCCTTTGCGGCGCTGCTGCAGGTCATCGCGATCGATCTGGTGCTGGCGGGTGACAATGCCATCGTGATCGGCATGGCGGCGGCGGGTCTGCCCAAGGATATGCGCGCCAAGGCCATCACGATCGGCATTGCCGCCGCGACCGTGTTGCGGATCGGGTTCGCGCTGGGCACAACATGGCTTCTGGGCATCCCCGGGCTTTTGCTGGCGGGCGGGCTTTTGTTGCTGTGGGTCTGCTGGAAGATGTGGAGCGAGCTGCGCGACCATGACGACGACGAAATGCGCGCCCAGGAAGCCTTGGACAACGCCGATCTGAACGCAGACGGCACCGTGGCGGGCGGGGGCAAATCCAAGACCTTTTCCCAGGCCGCCTGGCAGATCGTCATTGCCGATATTTCGATGTCTTTGGACAATGTGCTGGCCGTGGCAGGGGCGGCGATGGAGCATCCCTATATTCTGGTCTTTGGCCTTGTCCTTTCCATCGCCCTCATGGGCTTTGCCGCCAGCTATGTGGCGCGGCTTTTGAACAACCATCGCTGGATCGCCTATGTCGGCCTGGCGATCATCCTTTACGTCGCCCTTGGAATGACCTGGCGCGGCACAGGCGAGGTTCTAGGTCTGATGTCCTGATGCGTCCAGATCTGGGCGTTTTGGAAAGTCATGTAAAATCAGAGGCTTGATTTCCGGAAATGAACCAAGTGGAAAGGTTCGCCCCAAAGCACCTCGCGGGGCGGACCGACAATCTCTGATTTCCTGCCGCCACAAATCGCCCTAAGGTAGCAGGTGGAGGTGCCAAATTGGCAGGATTACCGACGGATGTCATCGGCACCTGGGCCGATGTCTTTGGGCAAAGCCCGCCGCAGGTGCAGGCCCTGGCCATGGCCGCGCGTGGCCTGATCCGGCGTATTCACTCAGGCGTTGTCGAAGTGGGGCGGCCCGGCGATGGGGCCGTCACTTTTGGCCTTGGCCCGCGCAAGATGAAGGACGGCTATGCCTATCTTGCCCCGCACCAAAACTGGGTCAATCTGGGCTTTTACCACGGTGCCCTGCTGGACGATCCGGGCGCGTTGCTGCAAGGCACGGGCAAGGCCATGCGCCATGTCAAACTGCGCGAAGGCTTGCCGGACGGGGTCGAAGGCCTGCTGCGTCAGGCCATCCGGCGCCAAAGCGGGGCGGGGCAAGCCTGAGGACGGGGCCGTTCAAGCCACCTCATGGCTCTGGCGCGCGACATCGGGCTGAGCGGGCCGGACCCTGGAGGGAAGCGCCAAAGCGTTTTCGCCAAGTTGTTCCTGGCCCCAGAATTCCGCGACACTTGGCCCCGGTCGGGCCGGATGGCGCGAAATTCATGCAGCCAGACGCGGCGGCCCATCCTGGTATACCAGCGCATCGCGTGCCGGATATCGGGGTCGGGATGCAACCAGATGCGCCACAAGGCCCGTGGCCGCAGTTGCAACGTGGCCTCGACCAGCTTGACCCAGGCAAAGACGCGCCAGGCCGGAACCTTGGGGCTTTCCAGCACCTGATGCTTGTAGTCCCACAGCTTAAAGCGGGATGAGTTTGCATGGAATCGAAAAACGCTGCCTCTCGCATTCGCTCGAACGCGCATTTCGATGAGTTTGTTTCCATGAAACCTCATCCCG
>JAYSWK010000373.1:0-4002 GCA_043718085.1 Rhodobacterales bacterium | reverse complement strand
GGAATGGGTCCGTGCCCAGGTCGAGGGCGGGTTGCCGAGTGATCCGGGTCTGGCGCGGCGCGTCGCCCTGGTCGGCGAGACGGTGGATCAGGTCCGGGACGTGATGATCTTTGGCGACAGCGGCATTCTGGCCTGTACGCCGCCCGACCGGCGCCCGGAATGGGTGGCCACCAAGCGGCAGCTGCAATGGTCGAACGGCGCTGTGGCGCAGGTGTTTTCGGCCCATGAGCCCGACAGCCTGCGGGGCCCGCAGTTCGATGCGGCCTGGGTCGATGAGCTGGCCAAGTGGAAAAAGGGGCAGGAGACCTGGGATCAGTTGCAATTCGCCCTGCGTTTGGGCGAAAATCCGCGGCAGGTCGTGACCACGACGCCGCAGAATGTGGGCGTGCTGAAGGCGGTTCTGAAGAACCCTTCGACGGTCAAGACCCACGCCCCCACCGCCGCCAACCGGGCCTTTCTGGCGGCCTCGTTTCTGCAAGAGGTCCAGACCCGCTATGCCGGAACGGCGCTGGGTCGGCAGGAGCTGGACGGGGAACTTCTGGAGACAGTCGAGGGGGCGTTGTGGCAGCAGGCGCAGTTCGAGGCCGGGCGGCTGGACGTGGTGCCGCATCTGAACCGGGTTGTGGTGGCGGTTGATCCGCCGGTGACCGGGCACAAGGGGTCGGATGAATGCGGCATCGTGGTGGTGGGTGCTTTTACTGAAGGCCCGCCGCAGGATTGGCGTGCGGTGGTGCTGGAGGATGCGTCGGTCACCGGGGCCAGCCCGGACGAATGGGCGCGGGCCGCCATTGCCGCGATGGACCGCCACAAGGCCGACCGTCTGGTGGCCGAGGTCAATCAGGGCGGTGATCTGGTGGAAACCATGATCCGCCAGATCGATCCTTTGGTGCCCTACCGCGCCGTTCACGCCTCACGCGGGAAAGTGGTGCGGGCCGAGCCGGTGGCCGCATTGTACGAGCAGGGCAGGGTCGCGCATATGGCCGGGCTTGGGCGGTTGGAGGCGCAGATGTGCCAGATGACGACGATGGGCTATCAGGGCAAGGGCTCGCCCGACCGAGTGGATGCCCTGGTCTGGGCGGTGACGGATCTGGTGGTGGAGCCATCCGAGAAATATCGCAGGCCGCAGGTGCGCGGGCTGTAGGTGCTGCGCGCAAGGCGCTTCTGGCAGGCATATTCTTGAAAAGTTGAATGACGGGCGGGCCTTCGGGTCGGTTTGAGGCTGGGCCCCAGGGGCTGCGGCGGGATGGGCTTTGCCCTTTGCTCAAGGAGTAGGCGGATGGTGTTTGATTTCCTGCGGCGCACGCCTGAGGCGGGGCTGCCCAACATGGTGGAGAAGAAGGCCAGCGCCACCGGGCGTGTCGTGGCCTGGGGATCATCGGGGCGGGTGGCGTGGAGCCCGCGCGATGTGACGAGCCTGACCAAGACGGGGTTTCTGGGCAATCCGATCGGCTTTCGGGCGGTCAAGCTGATCGCCGAGGCGGCGGCGGCGTTGCCGTTGATTTTGCAGGACCAGAACGCCCGTTATGACCTGCATCCCCTATTGGATCTGATGCGCCAGCCCAATGCGGCCCAGGGGCGGGCGGAATTGATGGAGGCGGTCTATGGCTATCTGCTGCTGACGGGAAACGCCTATGTCGAGGCAGTGCCGGGGGCGGACAGGTTGCCGGGCGAGTTGCATGTTCTGCGCAGCGACCGGATGAATGTGGTGCCGGGGGTGGACGGCTGGCCTGTGGCCTATGACTATGTCGTGGGCGGGCGGACGCATCGCTTTGCGGTGGGTGAAGACTATTCGCCGATTTGCCACATCAAGAGCTTTCATCCGCAGGACGACCATTATGGCCTGTCGCCGATGCAGGCGGCGGCGGTGGCGGTGGATGTGCACGGCTCGGCTGCGGCATGGTCGAAGGCGCTTTTGGACAATGCCGCACGGCCATCGGGGGCCATGGTGTACAAGGGCGCCGATGGCATGGGGTCGCTGACGGCCGAGCAATATGACCGGCTGGTCGGCGAGATGGAGGCGCATCACCAGGGTGCACGCAACGCGGGTCGGCCGATGCTGCTGGAAGGTGGTCTGGACTGGAAGCCGATGGGTTTCAGCCCGTCAGACATGGAGTTTCAAAAGACCAAGGAGGCCGCAGCCCGCGAGATATGCATCGCCTTCGGCGTGCCGCCCATGCTGGTGGGCATCCCCGGCGACGCGACTTATGCCAATTACCAGGAGGCCAACCGCGCCTTTTTCCGACTGACGGTCTTGCCGCTGGCCACAAGGGTCACGGCGGGCATCGCGGCGTGGCTGTCGAAATTCACCGGCGAAATGATCGAGTTGAAACCGGATCTGGACCAGATCCCGGCGCTGGCCGCAGAGCGGGACCAGCAATGGGCGCGGGTCGGGGCGGCAGACTTTCTGACGGCGGATGAAAAGCGCGCCTTGTTGGGTCTGCCGCCCATGCCCGAGGGTGCATGACGGGGCGCAGATCGTCCGAAGGGTCACGCTATCTGTATGAAGGGTTCGACCCGGCGCAAGCCCGGATCGAGGCCAATGAACGCGTGGCCGAAGAGCGTTGGGCGGCGCTTGACTATCGGTTGGAACAGATCGACGCGGCGCTGGAGCGGCTGGAAAAGCGCATCTGGCTGGGCGTTTACGGGGTCGCGGCATTTCTGTTGTCGCAAATGGCCGAGGCAATCATCGCGGCAGCCACAAAGTGAGGGGCAAGATGCAGTGGACAAATGACGGCGCGCCGGAGCGCAAATATGCCCAGGCCGAAACCGGCTTGCAGGTCACCGATGGCACGGTGGTGGCAGGATATGCCAGCCTGTTCGGTTTGAAAGACCAAGGTGGCGATACGGTGCAAAAGGGCGCCTATGCCGCCAGTCTGAAGGCCATGGCCAAAGCGGGCCGGCAGGTCAAGATGCTGTGGCAGCATGACCCGGCCCAGCCCATCGGCGTCTGGGACGAGGTGCGCGAGGATGCAACGGGCCTGTATGTCAAGGGCCGCATCCTGACCGATGTGGAAAAGGGCCGCGAAGCGGTGGCCCTGCTGGCGGCGGGGGCGATCGACGGTCTGTCGATCGGCTACAAGACCGTCAAGGCGGAACGCGACGGCAAGGGGCAACGCCTTTTGTCGGAGCTGGAGCTGTGGGAAGTGTCCCTGGTGACCTTCCCCATGCTTCCTGAGGCGCGGGTTTCGGCCAAGGGCGACAGCCTGGACGCCGAGGTCTGGCGCGAGCTGGCTGCTCTTTTTCAAGAGGCAAGCCAATCCCTGGCCAAGCGCTAGCGCGGCCTTTCACGACCATGCTCAAGGAAAACGAAATGACCGAGACTAAGGCTCGGGCCGGGGAAGTTCTCTCCGACGCCCTGCATCCGGGTGCGGAAGTGAAATCCGCTATGGCCGGATTTGTGAATGCCTTCAAGGGCTTTCAAGACGACGTGCAGAAATCTCTGAAACAACAGGAAGAGCGTTTGACCATGCTGGATCGCAAAACCATGACCTATGCCCGCCCCGCTTTGTCGGCCAATGCCGAAGTGGATCTGTCGCACAAGAAGGCGCTGGCCGCCTATCTGCGGACCGGTGACGATGACGGCCTGCGCGGGTTGAACCTGGAAGGCAAGGCCATGTCCACCGCCGTTTCTGCGGATGGCGGCTATCTTTTGAACCCGCAGATGAGCGAGAACATCCAGTCGATGCTGTCCTCGACCGCCTCGCTGCGTTCGGTCGCCAATGTCGTGCAGATTGACGCCACGTCCTATGACGTCATTGTCGACAATACGGATGTGGGTTCAGGTTGGCAGGCGGAACTGTCGGCCGTGACCGAAAGCACCACGCCCAACATCAACCGCATCTCGATCAAGTTGCATGACCTGTCGGCCATGCCCAAGGCCAGCCAGCGGTTGCTGGATGATGCCGCTTTCGACGTCGAAGGCTGGTTGAGCCAGAAGATCGCAACGCGCTTCATCCGCGCCGAAGCCAGCGCCTTCATCAACGGCACCGGCACCGATCAGCC
>JAYSWK010000372.1:0-4018 GCA_043718085.1 Rhodobacterales bacterium | reverse complement strand
ATCTGGCCGAAGCCGAGTCGGATCGCCTGCCCCCGCGCCGCAAGGTCACGGTGTTGGGAACAGAGCTGGACCTTGTGCTTGGCCGTGGAAACCCCCATCTTGCGGCTTCGGTTCTGTGCTATCTGAAAGGCGCAAGACAGGCCTGACCCCGAATGGAAGACGTGCCGGAATCCCAGGAACACCGACTTATTCTGATCACTGGCCCGTCGGGGGCCGGTCGGTCTACGGTGTTTCACGCGCTGGAGGATCTGGGCTACGAGGTCATCGACAACCTGCCGCTGAGCCTGATCCCGCGCCTGATTGAAGGCCCGCCCCTGGGACGCCCGATTGCCCTGGGGCTGGACGTGCGCAACCGGGATTTCAATGCCACCGCCGTCATCGCCCTGATCGACAGGCTGACCCGCGATCCTCGGCTGTCGCTGGAGCTGCTTTACCTGGACTGTTCGCCCTCGGTGCTGATCAGCCGCTTCAACCAGACCCGACGGCGCCATCCATTGACCGAGGCGGCAACCCCGGCCGAAGGGATCGAACGCGAGATTGACCTTTTGGCGGCCATTCGGGTTCGGGCCGACCATCTGATCGACACTTCGGACATGTCGCCGCATGAGCTCAAGGCGGAAATCGGCAAATGGTTCGACCCCGGCGAGGACCGCAGGCTTGCGCTTTCGGTGCAAAGTTTCAGCTACAAGCGCGGGCTGCCGCGCGGGCTGGACATGGTGTTCGATTGCCGGTTCCTGGCCAACCCCTATTGGGAGCCGGCATTGCGCGACCTGGACGGCCGCGATCCGGCGGTTTGCGCCCATGTCGAGGCTGACCCGCGCTTTGCCGAATTCTTCCAGAGGTTGCAGGATCTGATCCTGATGCTTCTTCCCGCACAGCTGGATGAGGGCAAGGCACACCTTGCGATTGGCTTTGGATGTACCGGCGGGCAACACAGGTCTGTTGCAGTTGCAGAAAAATTGGCCAAGGTCCTTGCGGAAGCAGGCTGGCAGGTGTCAAAACGGCACCGGGAACTGGAACGCAGGGTGGCCCCTTTGGTCACGGACGGTATCGGGGTAGTGCGCGCGTGATCGGAATCGTGATTGTTGCTCATGGCGGGCTGGCGCGGGAATACATGGCCGCAGTCGAGCATGTCGTGGGCCCGCAAGAAGATATGCAGGCCATCTCGATCGAGGATGACTGTGACCGCGGCAAGAAGCAGGCGGAAATCTGCGCAGCCGCCAATGCCGTGGACCATGGCGAAGGGGTCGTGGTGGTCACGGACATGTTCGGCGGCTCGCCCTCCAATCTATCGCTTCTGGCCTGCGCCGGCGGGCCCGAGCGGCGGATCATCTATGGCGCCAACCTGCCCATGCTGATCAAACTGACCAAATCGCGGGGCCTTGCCGTCAAGGATGCCGTCGCAGCGGCGCTGGATGCCGGGCGCAAATACATCAACAGCTTCGATCTTGGCAGCGGGGCGTAACACCGCGATGACACCGTTGCGCCTGGATATCGTCAACGAAAAGGGTCTGCACGCCCGTGCCTCGGCCCGGTTTGTCGAGGTCGTCGAAGACTTTGACGCAACGGCACAGGTCACGCGCGACGGCATGACTGTGTCGGGCGACAGCATCATGGGGCTTTTGATGTTGGCAGCCTCTCGCGGAACCACTATTGAGGTGGAAACCGGAGGGCCGCAGGCAGCCGAACTGGCCGCGGCGCTGACGGCTTTGGTGGCCGATCGCTTTGGCGAGGACCGCTGAGGCCTGGTCAACCGGACAGGCTGGCGGACGAGGAAGGCTGACGCGTCGTGACCGAAATGCAAAAGACCAGCGAAGTGCTTGGCGTTGCTGTCCCTGAAAATGGGCCTGCGCGGAAGTATGACATGCGCCGTCTGTCCTATTCCGGCACCTTCACCAACCCGGCCAAGGTGCTGACGATCCGGGCCATCGAATGGGCGACGGCAAAGGTCAAGCTGCTGAGCCTGATCCGCAGCTTCGAGAGGTCCGGCGCGCCGGTCGGGATCACGTTCTGGTCCAAGGCCGTGCGGCATATGGGCATCCGCATCGACACCCCGCCCGAGGAAATCGCCCGCATCCCCAAGACCGGGCCCGTGGTCGTGGTGGCCAACCACCCGCATGGCCTGGTCGATGGCATGATCATGGCCGAGATAGTCAGCCGCGTGCGGTCGGATATTCGTGTTCTGACCCGCAGCCTGTTGTCCGGCATTCCCGAGATCGAGGAGTTCATGATCCCGGTCCCCTTCCCGCATGAGGCCAATGCGCGCGAGCTGGGGTTGGAGATGCGCGACCTGACGATGGCGCATCTGAAAAACGGTGGTGCGGTGATTCTGTTTCCCGCAGGCCGGGTTGCCATGTCGGAAACCTGGTTCGGCCCGGCGATCGAGGGCGAATGGAACGTCTTTACCCACAAGATCATCCGCAATTCCGGCGCCATGGTGGTGCCGATCCGGTTCACCGGGGCAAATTCACGCGCGTTCCAGATCGCCAACCAGCTGGGTGACACGCCGCGGCAGGGGCTATTGCTGTATGAAATCAAGCGCGCTTTGTTCAAGCCGCAACGCCCCCATATCGGCCAGCCCATCCCGGCCAGCGAGCTGGAAAAATGGCCCGGCAACCCGCGCGGTTTTCTGGCCTGGCTGAGAGAGAACACATTGGCTTTGGGCAAAAAACCGACCGAATGAGGGTGATTCTGGCCTGATGTCCAAGTTTTGGACATCGTGTTTTTTCGTTATTTCACAGCAGCTTACCTATTTTCGTTAACCGAAATGAAAGGTTTGACGCAAGCGGCGCGGCGTGAAAGCAGACCCAAGGCGACGGCAAATCTACCTGGCCCAGATGCGCAAACCCGTCAGCGCCCCGCCCTGCCACAGGGCATCGACGGCGGTATAAAAATCTTCCAGCCCCGCCACGATCGACGCGCCATGCAGGGCTACATTGTCGTCAAGCGCCGCCTGAGCTTCCTTGACGCGGGATGCCGATACATGACGCCAGTCCAGAGTGACATCGGTCAGGGTCACGTCGGTAAACCCGGCCTTGGCAAGGTGGGCGCGGTATTCGGACGGCGTGGGCAAGGCGGTGCATTGCAGTTTGTCGGCCAGCAGCGCCTCCTCGGCGGTGGACATGGGGCGGGCGCGGGCGAAATCCTCGATATACATGGCTTGGCCCGGTCGCAATGCGGCCCGGCAGGCGGCAAACAGGCGCGGCTTGTCGGGGATGTGCAGCATGCACAAAAGCGAGATGATGCCGTCAAATGGCCCGCGCGTCCGGCCATCCAATATGTCGCCGCATTCGTGGGTCACACGCCCGGCCAAACCGCAGCGCGCGGTCAGGTCGCGTGCAACGGCATCCAGATCGGATTGCAACTCCAGCGCAGTCACATGCGCGCCGGTCTTGTCGGCGATATAGCGCGCCGGGCCACCGATGCCTGCGCCAATGTCCAAAAGCCGGGTGCCGGCCGCCACATCAAGCCGGGACAGCGCCAGATCCACGGCATCCGTGCCGTCATAGTGATATTGGTCGAACCGGGTCAGATCGGCCACGGAAAGCGGGTCGTCCGGCCCAAACCCCAGTGCCGCCAGATTGTTGTATATCCGGTGGACATCCGAATAAAGCTTCATCGACTTCATCTGACCGCCCCGCTGCCCGGCTTTGGGCACAGGATGAGGGGCGATCAGGGCCTGTGACAAGACAAATCGGCAGGTGTCGCCCGGGTTGGGGCGGTCAGATCAGCCCTTCCTTGCGGAACATGGCCTTGAGGTCGGCTTCGGGGCGCGCGCCATAATGGCTGATGACCTCGGCCGCCGCCACGCAGCCCATGCGGCCACAGGTGGCCAGGGTCTGGCCGGTGGCGATGCCATAAAGAAAGCCTGCGGCGAACAGATCACCCGCCCCGGTGGCATCGACCGGAACGATGCGGTGGACGGGGGCCACGGCCTGCTCGTCACCGCGCACCACGATCACGTCGCTGCCCGAACGCGTACAGGCGATCAGCCCCGAATCGGCGGCGGCCTGTTCCA
>JAYSWK010000371.1:0-4023 GCA_043718085.1 Rhodobacterales bacterium | reverse complement strand
CGCGATCCGGGCCGCGGCCAATGGCGGACTAAAGGGAATACTGGGCTTTACCGACCATCCCAATGTCTCGTCCGATTTCAACCACGACAGCCATTCCTCGATCTTCCATATGGATCAGACCAAGGTGTTGGAGGGCACGATGTGCCGCATCCTGGTGTGGTACGACAATGAATGGGGCTTTTCGAACCGCATGGCCGACACGGCTGTGGCGATGGGCAAGCTGATCTAGGCACGGGATTGCCTGCGCAGACAACCGAATTCTTCGCGGAAATCGGGCCGGAGCCTTTGAAGGCTCCGCAGCGGAATTTTCAAAAATCCGCCGTGCACTTATTGCACGACCCATGCGCAAAACGCATAGCGGGGCGGCCCAGAAGGGCGTTGTGCCCCGGCTTTGAAACGCCATATCAAGGATATGCGAAACGGGGCGGCCATTCGGGCCAACCAGCGCGAAGTTGAGGATATCATGAAGAACTTTCTTGCCAATTACCGTGCCCTCTCGGCCGAGCGCGCCAAATATCGCCGCATCCGCGACGAGATCGCCAGCTTGCCGCGAGCCGTGGCCATTGATCTGGGGATTTTCCCGCAGGATGCCGAGCGCCTGGCTTATGAGGCCGTCTGGGGCTGACGCCTGCGTCCAAAGCGTGTCGCGTTCAATTGAATTCACCTTGCGCCCCGAACGCGTTTGCAAGGGCAATCGCTGCCTCGGGGCGCAAGGTGAATGCTTTTATCTGGTCGAACGCGACACGCTCCTGCCCGACTGCGATGCAAAGGGGCCCTTCGGCCCCTTTTTCATTTGCGCTTCTGCGCCAGACCCTTGGCAAAGCGCGCGGCGTTCTTGCGGTAATGTTCAGCCGAGGCCAGCAGGTTTTCAATCTCGGCCGGCGTCAGATCCCGAACCATGCGGGCGGGACGCCCCATCACCAGCGTGCCATCGGCAAATTCCTTGCCCTCGGTCACCAGCGAGCCCGCACCGACCATGCAGCCCTTGCCGATCTTGGCGCCGTTCATGATGGTCGATCCCATGCCGATCAGGCTGCCCTCGCCAATGGTGCAGCCATGCAGAATGGTCGCATGACCCACGGTGCAATTCGGCCCGATGCGCAAAGGAAAGCCCCGGTCGGTGTGCAGGACGGCATTGTCCTGCACGTTCGAGCCGGCACCGACCCAGATCATCTCGGTATCGCCGCGCAGGACGGCGCCGAACCAGACATTCGCCTCATCCTCCAGCACGACATCGCCGATGACGGCGGCGTTGGGCGCGATCCAGACATCGGCGCCGACTTCGGGGACCACCCCGTCAAGCCTGTATTTCATCGCGCCGCAAACTCCTTGTTCAGACCCCGGACAAAATCGGCCAGCCCGGACTGGCGATCACGCCTCATCCGTTCTGCCTGCAAAATGGTCACCAAATCGTTGAAAGCGACCTCAAGATCGTTGTTGATGATGACATAATCATATTCCGCCCAATGGCTGATCTCGTCCCGGCTTTTGGCCATCCGCCCCGCGATCACCGCGTCGCTGTCCTGACCACGCGCGCGCAGGCGGCGGTCCAGTTCGCTGATCGAGGGCGGCAGGACAAAGACCGACACGACATCGCGGCCAAGGGCCGAATTGCGGATCTGCTGGCCACCCTGCCAATCGATGTCAAAGACCGTGTCGCGGCCCGCCTCCATCGCGGCCTGAACCGGGGCCTTGGGGCTGCCGTAGAAATTGCCGAACACCTCGGCATGTTCCAGCATTTCGCCGGTTGCGACCATCTTTTCAAAGACATCGCGCGTGCGAAAGTAGTATTCCCTACCATCCTGTTCGCCCGGACGCGGCGCGCGCGTCGTGGCCGAGATCGAGAAGCTGATCGTCGGATCCCAGGCCATCAGCCGCCGCGTCAGGGTGGTCTTGCCTGCCCCGGATGGGGACGACAGGATCAAGAGTAGCCCGCGCCGTTTGCCGCCTGTGTCCGTCATCATGGCCTCATTCCACGTTCTGAACCTGTTCGCGCATCTGGTCGATCAGGGTCTTGAGGTCAAGCCCGATGCGCGTCAGGGCCATGGATTGGGCCTTGGAACACAGGGTGTTGGCCTCGCGCATGAATTCCTGCATCAGAAAGTCGAATTTGCGCCCGACCTGGCCCGGATCGGCCAGCAAGGCGCGGGCGGCATCCTGATGGGCGGCCAAACGGTCCAGCTCTTCGGTCACGTCGTTCTTGACGGCGATCATGGCCAGTTCCTGGGCCAGTCGCACCTCGTCCACGCCGTCCGCATTGGCCAGCACCCGCGCCAATGCGTCGCGCAGCGCGGTGGCCTGGGTCTCGCGTCGGGCGGCGGCTTCGGTGGCGGCCGCGCGCACCAGATCGGCAAGCTGGTCCAATTGCGCGGCAATGACCTTTTGCAAGGCCAGCCCTTCGCCGGCGCGCATCGCCTGAAATTCGGCCAGAACGCCCGGCAGGTCCGCCAGGATGGCGGCGCGCAAGGGGGCGGTGTCGATATCGACGGCAGAGCTGTCCAGCACGCCGCGCACCGCCAGCACATCGGCGGCCGATGCCTGGCGCAGCGTCACCCCCTGCCCCATGGCCGCACCCTCGACAGCCCCCAGTGCCTGCAAGACCGCTGACAAGGCGGCCGGATTGACGCGCAGCCCCTCGACCCCGTCGCCCAGACTGTCGCGGGCCACTTTCAGCGACAGCGAGACCGATCCGCGCTGCAAGGCGCGGCCCAGTTCGGCGCGCAGCAAAGCCTCCAGACCGTCGATCCAGTCGGGCACACGCAGCCGCAGGTCCAGCCCCTTGCCATTGACGGACCGGATGTCCCACATCCAGCCATGCCCCGCCCCCTGGCCCTTGCGCGCGGCAAAGCCGGTCATGGATATCGTCATCGTCCCTCCCGAACCGGCACAACTTATGCGTGCAGGTATTTACCATTTGTCGAGATTGTCCGCCAAATCGTCGACAGCTTTGCTATGTTAAGGCCTCGGTAACCTAGGTTGCGACAGAATTAACGGACCTTGGGTCTGGCTTAACAGAGCCTTCTGGATGCGACAATCGGAACAAGGTTGGGTCTGGTGGCCCGTGCAAGGAGATGGGACATGGCGTTCTTTGGCAAAGGTGGCGGCGGCACTGATCTGGACACCGATCCCATGGTCGATCCCTTTGCCATTCTGGCCGAGGTGCGCGCCTATTGGGAAGGGCTGCGCCATGGCACCGACCTGCCGCGCCGCGACGAGGTTGATCCGCGCGGCATTGCCCGTGCGCTGGAAAACACCTTCCTTCTGGAGCGTGTGGCCCCCGGCATTGCGCGGTTTCGCATCGCGGGCATGCAGTTGCATGATCTGATGGGCATGGATGTGCGGGGGATGCCCCTGTCGGCCCTGATCGAACCGCAGGGCCGCAACCGGCTGGCCGAAGCCTTGAATGGCGTCTTTTCCGGGCCGGGGCGGCTGGAGGTCAGGCTTGAGGCCGAACGCGGCATCGGTCGCCCGGCGCTGGAGGGGCGCATGGTGATCCTGCCCCTGACCGGTGCGCATGGCGCGGTTCATCTGGCGATGGGCTGTCTGGCCATGCATGGTGCCGTTGGCCGGACCCCGCGGCGCTTTGCAATCTCGGCCATACTGGCCGAACGGATCGACCGGCAGGTGGCCACTTCTGCCCAGCGCGACGACCAGCCGGTCGCGCGCCCAAAGGCTTTGGCCCCGGTTCTGGCCGGATTGGCCGAAGCAGGCGCCGATTTTACCGCAGCCGTCCCACGCCCGCCGCGCGGCAAACCCACCCTGCGTCTGGTTCATTCGCGCGACTGACCCAAGGGGCCAAGGGCGGGGGGCTACAGCGGTTCAAGTTCCTGTTGAAACATCAAGCATTAGAATTCAAACACTTTTGGTTTGAAATCTGATTCAACGTGAACTTGAACCGCTTTAACCCCGCCCTGTCAGCCTAGAGCGGGATGGGTTTGCATGGAATCGGGAAACGCTGCCTCTCGCATTCGCTCGAACGCGTTTCCCGATGGGGTTTGCTTCCATGAAAACCCATCCCGCTTT
>JAYSWK010000038.1:0-2455 GCA_043718085.1 Rhodobacterales bacterium | reverse complement strand
TGCCCTACGCCGTGCAGATGGAGCCGCATCTGGTCGTCGAATTCTACGCGAAGAACTGATCTTTCGCGGAATGGATACGGAAAGGCCGCCCCCAGGGGCGGCCTTTTTGTTTGGGCGGGCGGCAGAAGCCGGGGGAAGCGGTTTTCTACAGTGGATGTCACCCCTCGCGTTGGGGGGCTAGCCTAACCCCCTGCCGCCCGCTAGAAAGCCGGGAGTTTGGGGGGAGTCGCTGCCGTCATGACCGATCACATCCGTCCGCAACCGGGCATTATGGATATCGCTTTGTACCAAGGCGGTGCGGCGCAGGTCGCGGGCCTGTCCGACGCGATCAAGCTGTCGTCGAACGAAAATCCGTTCGGGCCTTCCGACAAGACCAAAGAGGCGTTCCAGCGCGCCGTCCACAAGCTGCACCGCTATCCGGTGACCGATCACGCGACCTTGCGGCAGGCGATTGGCGATGTGCATGGGCTGGATCCGGCAAAAATAATCTGCGGTGTGGGGTCGGACGAAATCATCCACTTCCTCTGTCAGGCCTACGCGGGCCAAAAAGATGAGGTGGTCTTCACCGAGCACGGGTTCTTGATGTACCGGATTTCGGCGATGGCTGCCGGGGCGACGCCGATTGCGGTGAAGGAACGTGATCGCACCACCGACGTGGACGCGATCCTGGCGGCATGCACCAAGCGCACCAAACTGGTGTTCATCGCCAACCCCAATAACCCCACCGGCACCATGATCGGCCTGCCCGAGATCGAACGGCTGGCCGCAGGTCTTCCCAGACAGGCAATTCTGGTGATCGACGGGGCTTATGCGGAATATGTGAAGGGCTATGATGGCGGGGCGGACCTGGCCACGACGCGTGCCAACGTGTTCATGACCCGAACCTTTTCCAAGATCTACGGGCTTGGTGGCTTGCGGATCGGTTGGGGATATGGCCCGCAGGCGATTGTCGATGTGCTGAACCGTGTCCGCGGCCCGTTCAACCTGTCCTCTGCCCAACTTGACGCCGCCGAAGCCGCCGTGCGCGATCAGGACCACATCACCCGCTGCCGCGAGGAAAACACCCGCATGCGCGCCTGGCTGGCAGAGTCTCTGGCCGAAAAAGGCGTACCTTCAGACACATCGACGGCGAACTTCATCCTTGCGCGCTTTGCCGATGAGGCCGAGGCCGGGGCGTGCGACAACTATCTGCAATCCCAGGGCCTGATCGTGCGCCGGGTATCGGGCTACGGGCTGCCCAATTGTCTGCGCATCACCGTGGGCGACGAGGCCGGGTGCCGCCGCGTGGCCCATGCCATCGGACAGTTCAAGGGCCTGCGCTGATGGCCGTCATCTATGAGAAGGTCGCGCTGATCGGCTTGGGGTTGATCGCCTCGTCGATGGCGCATGGGATGAAGAAATGGGGTCTGGCGACCCATATCGCGGGCCATGCCAAGACCGAAGCCTCGCGGGCGGCGGCGCTGGAGATCGGCTTTTGTGATTCTGTTTACGCGACGGCCGCCGAGGCTGTCGCCGGGGCCGATCTGATCGTTCTGGCGGTGCCAGTGGGGGCGATGGGATCAGTTGCCGCCGAAATTGCCGGGCATTTGAAACCGGGGGCAACGCTGACGGACGTGGGGTCTGTAAAGCAGGCCGTAGTTGAGGCTGTGGCCCCGCATGTGCCGAAAGGGGTTCATTTCATCCCCGGTCACCCCTTGGCGGGGACTGAACATTCCGGGCCGCATTCCGGTTTTGCCACGCTGTTTCAGAACCGCTGGTGCCTGCTGGTGCCGACCGAAGGCGTGCCTGACACCGCCACGGCCCGGCTGCGCAGCCTTTGGGAAGGCATGGGGGCACATGTTGATGTGATGGACGCCGCCCACCATGATCTGGTGCTGGCGGTGACCAGCCACACCCCGCATCTGATCGCCTATACGATGGTGGGTGTGGCCGACCATCTGGCGCAGGTGACGGAAAGCGAGATTATCAAGTATTCGGCGGCCGGTGTTCGGGATTTCACCCGGATTGCGGCGTCTGACCCGACGATGTGGCGGGATGTGTTCCTGACCAACAAAGAGGCCACGCTGGATATCCTTGGCCGTTTTACCGAGGAGCTTTTTGTCTTGCAGCGCGCCATCCGCATGGGCGATGGCGAAGCGCTGTTCGACTATTTCACCCGCACCAGAGCCATTCGCCGTGGCATCATCGAAGCCGGCCAAGACACCGCCGCCCCTGACTTCGGTCGTGCCAAGCCGGACGGGTCGTGATTTTCCGGCTGATGGGGCCGGTCCTGTGCCTGACGGTAACGGCACCGATGGTCATGGGAGGGCCGCTTGACCGATCTCTGCGGCCGCTGCCGCGCCCGCCGGTCAATGCGCCGGTGAATACGCCGATCAATATGGCGGGGACGGTGAACGCACCCATCGTTTCGCCGCACCCACGACTGCGCCCGACAAGCGTTGCACCCGGCGGTTCG
>JAYSWK010000370.1:0-1573 GCA_043718085.1 Rhodobacterales bacterium | reverse complement strand
CCCGCATCCGGTCACGCACGCCCACAGACGGGGGCGAGGTGATGGAGGCGGATCTGGTCATCTCCTTCAAGGTGTTCCGTGAACACTTCGGCAGCCGTGTGACGCTGCTTCCGGCTGAGGGGCGCATTCTGACCGAATATATCGAGGGTCCTTTCAAACATCTGAAATCCATCTGGCAATTTGACCAACGTCAGGGCGGCTGCGAGGTTCGCTTCGATGTGGATTTCGAATTTCGCAACGCCATTCTGGCCGGGGTCATCGGCCTAGTGTTCAATGAGGCGATGAGCCGCGTCGTGCGCGCGTTCGAGGCGCGGGCAAAGGCGCTTTACGGACCGGCGGGGCCGGGTGCGGTCTGACGATCATGGGCCGGGACAGGGCCGGACGGATTTGCTAGGCTGCGGCGGTATCCTTGGGGAAAGCCGCCATGCGCACCAAAGTTTGCGACATTCTGGGTATCACCCATCCATTGGCCCTGGCCCCGATGGGCGGCTCGACCGATGCTGCACTGGTCGCGGCGGTCAGCGGGGCGGGCGGGCTTGGGATGCTGGGTGCCGCCTGGATCGACACAGCCACGATCACAGCCGAGATTGCGGCGATCCGCCATCGCTGCAATATGCCTTTCGCGATGGGGTTCGTGCTGCCCTTCACCGACCCGCAAGCGATCCGGCTTTGCCTTGACGCGCAGGTTCCGGTCCTGACCACCTTTCGCGGCGATCCCCTGCCACTGATTGCCGAAGCCCGCGCGCGCGGCATCCGCACCATTCATCAGGCCACGACCCTGGCAGAGGTTGCCGCAGTGGCGGCCGCCGGGGTGGATGTGATCATCGCGCAGGGAAACGAGGCGGGCGGTCATGGCGGGCCCGAGCCTTTGTGGTCATTCTTGCCGGATGCGATACAGGCGGCGGGTCCGGTGCCGGTGCTGGCGGCGGGGGGGATTGTTGATGGTCGTGGCCTGGCCGCCGTTCTGGCCCTTGGTGCCAGCGGTGCGGTCATGGGCACGCGCTTTCTGACCTCGCACGAGGCACCGGTGTCGGCGGTCTGGAAACAGGCAATCCTGGACGCACGCCCCGGCGATACGCTTTGGTCGCCGGTCTGGGACCAGGTCCACAACGAGGAATGGCCAGGCGTGCAGGTCCGCGCGATCAGGAATCCCGGACTGATGCGTTGGCACGACCGACCAGAGGCGTTGCAGACCCATCACGCCGAGGCACTGGCCACGCTGGCAACAGCCAAAAGCCGCGAGGATGCCGACGAGATGGATCTTATGGCCGGGGTCGGGGCAGGGCGCATCAGCACGATCCTGCCCGCGGCCGAAATTGTCGAACAGGTCATGGCCGAGGCCCGCGAGGTTCTGTCGCGGTTGGGACGTCTGGCTGAAGCGCGGTAGACCAGATCCGCCTTACGAATTCAGCTCGTAAGCCCGCTCGCCATGGACCGACAGGTCCAGCCCATTGGTCTCGGTCTCCAGATCAACCCGCAAAGGGGTGATCCAGCCCACGAGCTTGATCAGCGCCCAGGTGGCCGCACAGGTCCAAAGGCCGACGAATGCCAGCCCGCCCAATTGGGCCGTCCA
>JAYSWK010000369.1:0-1573 GCA_043718085.1 Rhodobacterales bacterium | reverse complement strand
TGTGGCGCACACCATTGGGCAGGGTCTCGACGGCGCGGGCCCGGGTGCAGATGCCGCCCTCGGCCACGGGCGCGTTCTGGCAGCTCGGACGGTCGTGCATCGGGCCTTGCGGCGCATTGACCTCGTCAAAGGTTCCGGCCGGTTCCTGGGGGGCCAGAACGCCGTTGATGTACAAAAGCCCCGACTTGACCTGAATCCGGTCGCCGGGCAGACCGACCAGGCGCTTGACCAGAACCTTGTGGTTTGCCGGATGGCTGAAGACGACCACATCGCCGCGGTCCGGCTCGGCCCCCAGGATGCGCCCCGTGATCGGGCAGGCGTCGAACGGGCAGGAATAGCGCGAATAGCCGTAGGCCATCTTGTTGATGAACAGGAAATCCCCGATCAACAGCGTGTCCTTCATGGATTCCGACGGGATCCAATAGGGCTGAAAGAACAGGGTGCGGAATGTGCCTGCGATGATCAGGGCCCAGAATACCGTCTTGACGGTTTCCATGAACCCGCCCGCCGCCTTGTCCACCATGTCGAACCGTCCCATCCTGTTGGCGCCATTTGGGCGGCTGGCCGGGTGAAGTCAAGCGCGCGCCCCCGGCGCCAATGGCCGCGCCTCGATCACCACAAAGGCCTGGGCCCAGGGGTGATCGTCGGTCAGGGTGACATGGATCACGGCCTCGTGGCCCGGCGGGGTCATCACGGCCAGCCGCTCGGCTGCCCAGCCCGTGACTTTCATCACCGGCTGACCCGTGCGCAGGTTGCTGACGGCCATGTCCTTCCAGCTGATCCCCATGCGCAGACCCGTGCCCAGCGCCTTTGAACACGCCTCCTTGGCCGCCCAGCGTTTGGCATAGGTGGCAGCAATCGCGCGTGGCCGCGAATTGGCCTTGGCCTGCTCGCGTTCCGTAAAGACCCGCGCCAGGAACCGTTCACCGAAACGGGCAAGGGTCTTTTCGATCCGCTCGATGTTGCAAAGATCCGTGCCGATGCCCAGAATCATGCCGTGTTGCCCCGCATCCGCCTGCCAAGCTGGACGCTAGCAGACCGGACGGCGCTGTCCAGCAATGGCTGAAAGCCAGTGCCGCGCCGTGCGACCGGCTTTCCGGGTACATGCCCAAAAGGGCAGCGGTGGTCGTTGCCAACGCTGCCCATAGATCGATTGGTGGAATCCGGGGTCAGGCCGGCATGAGCATCGAGACCCGCATGATGCCGACGTCGGCACTGAGATTGTGTCCATTGTCGGTCTTGCCCTTGCCGCAGGTATAGGCCTCACCCTGCTTGACCATATACGGCGGCAGTCCGGTCTTGGTGATTTCGAATTCGCCCTGCAAGATGTAGCAGAACATGTCGTTGTCCATCACCGGCTGATCCCAGGGATCCTGCGCGCCGGGCTGATAGATAATATCGGCAAACATTACCTTACTGTACGCTGCAATCTGCGATTCGACCTCGCCCATCATGACGATGCGCACACCGGGGCTAAGTTCATCGCCATCGTTAGGGCCGTAAACTGGCACCTCTGCCAAAGCCGGCGTCACCGCCGTCACCAGCGGTGTCACCGCCGCCGCAACTAGACCAA
>JAYSWK010000368.1:0-10098 GCA_043718085.1 Rhodobacterales bacterium | reverse complement strand
TGGTCATCCAGTAATGGTCGGTAAAGCCGATCCAGCCGTCAACCGTGGCCTCGACCTTCTCGCCCTTCAGACCTTCGAAATCGTCAAGCTTGGTCAGGGCGGAGTATTTTGCTTCCTCCAGAATCCCGTCAGTGCGCCGGATCATGCCCTCGTGGACGACATAGATGTTTTCCAGCTTGGGCAGACCGTGGCGGGCGATGATGCTGTTGGGGGCCAGATTGGCCACGGCGATGCCGGTGTTTTCGATCTTGTCGCTGACGGTGAACAGAAAGTTCTGATCCACCGAGATGGTCCGGGTGAACTTCAGACCCTTGGAATTGGCCCAGGTCATGGTCACGGGATGATCCGCATCCAAAGTGCCGCCGACCGCCTGCCATTCCGTATCAAAGCCCGGCACGTCTTCGGGGTTCAGCCCTTCGCCGGCCTGATAGCGAAAGACGCTGTAATAGGGGTTGGTCTTGCCGACCGGGGACAGCAGATGCACCTTGTCCGAGGCGGGATCGACCGTCTGGCGGTAGGTGTTCAGCGACAAATCATCCAGCCGCCCGCCGCGCATCGAGATGGAGCCGGCCAGTTTTGCCGTGTTCAGCATCACGCGCGGGGCTTCCGGTGCGGGGGTGGTGGCCAGGGCCCCGGTATCGGCGGGGACCGGGGTGGTGGCCGGGCTCGCCGGATCGGCGGGCAGGGCGGTCAGCGCCGGCGTGGCGGCGGTTTCGGTCGGGAACCAGCTGGGAAACAGGATGGGTCCGCCGTACAGCCAGCCCACGATGACCAGGAAACTGAGCACGGTTGCCAGGATGAGATTCTTGTTTTGATCGTCCATTGGGACTGCCGCCGCCTTTGTGCAATATCAGCGGTCGTTCAACAGAAGGGGGCGGCAAAGGTCAAGCGGTTTTGGGTCCGCCCAAGGCTGATCGGCCAAGTTCGCGGGGGAAATCGCGCGATTCCGCGGACCGGGCCGGGCTGCACGCCCCTGGCCCGACTAGCCAGCCCGATTGCCGATGCGCGGTGTGCCCGCGATGCGTGCAAGATGTCGGGCAATCCACTCCATAGTTTCATCCACCGGCATGGGGCGGGCAATGCCAAACCCCTGAACATGGCCACAGCCAAGCTGCGACAGCATCGCATGTTCGCCAGAGGTTTCCACACCCTCGGCCAGGGTTTCCATGCCCAGCCTTTCGGCCATCGACAAAATGGCCGACATGACCTTTTGCTGCTCGCGGTCCTCGTCCACCCGGGTCACGAAAGAGCGATCGATCTTGATCCGCCGCACCGAAAAACGCCGTATTGATGTGATCGAGGCATGGCCCGTGCCAAAATCATCCAGATCGACGCCGCAACCCATTTGCGAGATCGACGCGATGTTCGAAACCACGATGTCGTTATCTGTCTCGGCCACCACAGTTTCCAGGATTTCGATGGTCAGCCGTTCGGGCGCCAGGTCAAAGCGGTCAAGCTCCCATTTCAGCTTGCTGGCCAGACCGGGGTTACGCAGTTCCGATTTGGCGAAATTGACCGCCACTGTGGGGATCTTGTAGCCCGCCTTGTCCCAGCGGTTAAGCGCCAGCAGCGCGTTGTAAACCATGACCTCGCCCAAACGGTCGCTTAGACCGCAATCTTCGATGGCGGGCAGGAATTCCAGGGGCGGGATCAGGCCGCGTTCGGGATGATACCAGCGCGCCAAAGCCTCGAACCCGCTGATGGCGCCCGTATCGGTGGAAATCTGCGGCTGGAAATGGGCGCGGATCTGCCCTTCGTCCAGCGCCGTCTCCAGTTCCTGACGCAAGCTGTCGCGGTCGGCCCGGGTGCGGGTCATGTCGGGGGCATGGCACCGAATGGCCCCCGGCCCGTTGCGCAAAGCCTCATCCGCGGCGACCTGAGCGGCGTCCAGCAGGGCGGCCCCCCCGGCAGCCGGAGCCCGTTCGCCCAGGCAAAACCCGATCGACGAGGTTACATAGATGCGGGCGCCATGCAGGCTGATCGGCGGGGACATCGCCGATTGCAGCCGGGCACAAAGTTGCACCGCACTTTCCAGATCAATGCGCCGCACGCGACCCAGCGCGATGGCAAAACCGCCGCCTTCCAGCCGTGCCACGGTATCCCCGGTGCGCAGGGCCGCGCAGATGCGTTCGGCACTGCGCGCCAGAACTTCGGCCTGCGCGGCGCGACCGTGGCGGTCCAGTAGGCCATTGGCATCGTCGAATTGCACCACAAGGCAGGCTGTCGTCATGCCGCTGACCGGGCTTTCGCGCAGGATCTCGTCCATCAGCAAGACGATCTGCGGGCGCATCGTCAGACCGGTCAGCGCATCCGTCACCCCGATCACGCCGCTTTGCGGAAAGCGGAATGCCCCGCCAATGGCAAAGAACAAGGGCGCGCCAAGGGCGGTCAGCACCAGAATCCGCTCGCCCCCAAGCCAAAATGCGGCAAGGGTGACCGCGGGCACGAAGACCATCAATTCGGGGCGGCGAAACTGACCAAGACACCAGCGCAAACCTTGAAGCACTTTGTCCGGAAGGCGGTTGGTCATGATCAAATCTCCCCTCAGCGTGGCATGATGGGCAATGCCAAGGGCGAGCCTAGGGAAAGATGCTGACCCTAAAGTTAATCCATATCCTGAAGTTGCTTCGAATTTTCCGGATCTGCGTGCAGCATCAACTGGGCAAAGTCGAAAAGCTGGGGGTCGGCAAGGTGGGACGGGCGCACATTCATCAAGGCCCGGAACATGATGTTGCGCCGGCCCGGACTGCGGGTTTCCCAGTCGTCCAGCAGCGTCTTGACCTGCGCCCTTTGCAGCCCCTCCTGGCTGCCGCACAGATCGCAGGGGATGATCGGATAGCCCATCGCGGCGGAAAACGCCGCGCAATCGGCCTCGGATACCATAGCAAGGGGGCGGAGCAGGAACAGATCACCCTCTTCGTTCACCAGTTTGGGCGGCATCGTGGCCAGGCGCCCGCCGTGAAAGAGGTTCATGAAGAAGGTCTCGAGAATGTCATCGCGGTGATGGCCCAGCACGACGGCAGAGCAGCCCTCTTCCCGCGCGATGCGGTAAAGATTGCCGCGGCGCAGGCGCGAGCATAGCGAACACATCGTGCCGCCGGGGGCGATCTTGTCCATTACGA
Source organism: Rhodobacterales bacterium (assembly GCA_043718085.1). Lineage (GTDB taxonomy): Bacteria > Pseudomonadota > Alphaproteobacteria > Rhodobacterales > Rhodobacteraceae > Stagnihabitans. Next base: position 6,976 of record JAYSWK010000368.1, on the reverse strand, counting down.
TGGAATAGGTGTCCTGGTATTCGATGCGGTGCGGCACGCCCACCTTTTGCAAGAACGCGGGCAGCACGGTGGCGGGAAAGTTCGGCTGGCCTTGATCAAGGTTGCAGGCCAAAAGTTCGACCGGCAAAAGGCCGCGCCATTGCAACTCGTGCAACACGGCCAACAGGGTATAGCTGTCCTTGCCACCTGACAGGCAGACCAGCCAGCGCGCGTCCCTTTGGATCATCCCATAGGTTTCGGTCGCCTCGCGGACCTGGGCGACAAGGCGTTTGCGCAGCTTTTGAAACTCGGGCGTGCGGGGCGCGCCGTGAAACAGCGGGTGAATTTCGGCGTCGTCGCGCATGATCCTGTCCGGGTTGTGGCGGGATCTGGTATGACAGATTTGCGGCCTCAGGCAAGCGTCCAGATCTGGACGCCTTTTTTTCCCCTGTGATAGCAGATAGTTACGGAAAAATTTAACTTTAGCGAAAGGTTTGCGCCGCGCAAGGCCGGCTTGACAGGGGCCTGTTTTGGCCAGAGCATCGGGTGATCCGGCGGGGGAAATGGACCATGACCCAGACACGTTTCAAGACCACTTTGGCGGGCAAGGAGACCGGGCCCACTGGCATCGTTGTGCCGCCCGAAAATCTGGCCGAACTGGGCAAGGGCAAAAAGCCGTCGGTCCTGGTCAGCGTCAATGGCTATAGCTATCCCAACACCGTGGCCGTGATGGGCGGGCAGTTCATGGTTGGCTTTGCAGCCGAACACCGCCGCGCCACGGGGCTGAAAGCCGGCGATGCGATCGAGGTTGTTCTGACCCTGGAAACCGCGCCCCGCCTGGTCGAGGTGCCCCCGGATCTGGCCGCTGCCCTGCAATCCGCTGCCCTGCGCCCGGCCTTTGACGCCAGCGCCCCGTCCAGGCGCAAGGAATGGGCGCGCATGGTGACCGAGGCAAAGGCGGCGGACACCCGCGCCCGGCGGGTCAAAAAGGTGCTGGCCGAGGTCGCAAGTTAGCACCACGGGAAAATTGCGCCACAGATGCCGGGTCGATTGGCCAGCGACCTTTGATCGCAAGGCGGCCCCGACCGGCATTTGCCGCTTTTTGAGACGCGCGTTGTTCCGTGGGGAACTGTGCCAAGCACAGCTTTCAGCGATCACATTGGCATCAGGGGCCAGGCGCAACGGCTTGCCCCATCCAAACAGGAGCGTGTCAATGCAAGTCGTATCCTTTCCCGGCAAGACGAAGGTTCGCAAGTCGGGCCGGGCAATCCTTTCCATGTCGCGCTTTGTCACGCGTCGCCCAATGCTTGGCGGACGGCTTGCCGGGCCGGGCGGGCATTACAATCTTGGCAACGGGCTGGGTCTGATCGGCGGCATGATGCTGGCGGTTGCCGCGGTTGCCGCCGGCGGTGGCCTGACCTTGCAATCCGGCCTGTCCGCCGTCGGGCATCATCTGGCCGGCAATCTCGGCGCCCTGACCATTTCGGCGGCCATGCTGGTCTTTTTCTGGGGGGGCGAGCATTATCATCAGGCTTGGGCGCAGGGCTTTCCGCCTTTGGCAAAGCGCAACCGTCAGGGCGATCTGTGGTCGGGGTATGGGGCGCTGATCCTGGGACTTGGGCTGTTTCTGACCGGTCAGCCCTTGCTGGCTGCGACCTCGGGGCTGATGCATGCCGCTGGCAAGTTTGCCAGTGCGGGGCTGCCATCGCGGGCCATCCGGATTTTCGGTGTGCGGATCGATCTGTTCCGTGGCACCGTTCTGCTGAGCCGTCTGCCCGCCCTGGCCCTGGTGGTGATGGAAGGTGCGCGGATCATCACGCAGACCGGTCCGGCTCAGCCCCTTGCCCTGGCGTCGCCCGTGCTGCTGTTTGCCTGCTATCTGATCTGGGCGCGGGCTGATGTGATGCTGTTTCGCGCCGAGTAGCGCCGGATATGGCCCCAACCTGCTGCCGAAAGACCGCCCACACACCCGTCACGCCACCTGACAGACCCAGCCACGAAAGGTAAATCCGGTGTAGAACATCTGCACCTTGGCAAAGCCAGCCTGGCGCAAAAGGTCTTCATCCTCGGCCGGGGTAAGAATGGGCAATGCGGCGGCGATCTTGTTGGCATTCGCCTGGGCCCTGTCGGCGGGGATGCCCGAGGCCGTGGCAAAACCGGCAAAGCGCGCGAACCACAGCGCGCGCGCGGCCCCGTCACCCGGAACCGAATAATGGGCGCAGATGAAGGATGCACCCGGCTTCAGGCGGCGGCGCAGCGCGGTCAGGGTGGCCAGACGCTGATCCTTTGGAATGAAGTGCAAGGTAAGCTGGCAAACGGCCGCATCGAACGGCCCGGGCGGGGCATCGTCGATATAGCCGCAGATCAGATCGGCGCGGTCCGACATCGGGCCCATTGTCTGTGCCGCAAGCGCCAGCATTTCGGCGCTGGGATCAACGCCGGTAAAGTGCCATTCGGCGTGGTTGCCGGCGAAATGGGCCATCTCTAACCCGCCGCCTGCGCCAAGGATCAGAATGTGGCCTTGCGCGGGCACAACCTCGGCCAACAGGACATCGGTCATCACCAGCAAACTGTCATATCCCGGCACCATGCGGCGCGGACCTTCGGCGTAACGCGAGACGGCTTCAGGATCGCTGAAGGTTTGGGTCAACGGTTCTGCTCCTGATCAAAGGCCGGATCCGCGCCGGGGACGGGGTCATAGCCATGCCCGCCCCAGGGGTGGCAGCGGCACAGCCGATGTGCGGCAAGCCAGCCGCCCTTCAGCGCGCCATGGCGGTCAAGCGCGTCCAATGCATAGACCGAACAGGTGGGCTGATAGCGGCAATCCATGCCAAGCCAAGGCGACAGGAACAGCCGGTAGCCATGGACGGGCAGGGCCAGAATGCGGGCGGCGGGGGTCATTTGCGGTCTTTGTGAACAGAGGACAGCGCAGATATAAGATCAGCGATCAGGTCTGTGAAGGGGCGCGACACGGTGGCCTCGGGGCGCGCCACCAGAACATAGTCCCAACCGGCGCGGGCAAGGTCGGGCAGCACGGCACGGGCCACGGCGCGCATGCGGCGCTTGGCGCGATTGCGCAAGACCGCGTTGCCGATCTTTTTCGAGGCGGTAAAGCCGATGCGGGTCAGGGGCAGCGCATCATCGCGAAACCGCGCCTGCAGCATGAAGCTTGCCGTGCCCTGACGGCGCGCCGCAGCGGCTTTCAGGAAATCGGGGCGGTTCTGCAGGGTTTCCAGTCGCACGAAATGCGAAACCGCCGGAAGGTTCCCGGACGGTTCGGCTGGTTTGCCCGCGTCCGGTGCCTGCGGCGGTGTCATGGTGCCTCGCTCATCCGGCCCATGGCGGGGCCGGAACGGATCAGGCCGACAGCTTTTTGCGGCCGCGGGCGCGGCGGGCGTTCAGCACAAGACGGCCGCCCTTGGTGGCCATGCGGGCACGAAAACCATGGCGGCGGGCGCGAACCAGGTTCGAAGGTTGAAAGGTGCGCTTCATCGCGGTCTCCATCAGACAGACCCCAGGAACCCGAAGGGATTCGAGAGGCGGTAAACTTGAAGCCCGTCCTTTACGCAGGCTCGACCGACAAGTCAACGCAAGGCGCAGAAGAATGTTGCAACATTTCGCGGGCGCAGGGGGGAAAGGTGCGGGATGGGCCGATCAGGGGCTGGTTTTGGCCCCCGACCTGTGTCAGCCGATCAAGGGTGCGTGAGGGCTCTGGCAATCGCGCGGCCCGCAGGTCAGTTTGCGGACAGAAGTGGAGATGTCATGACCGATCCCGCGCAAGCGCCCGAACGCGCCAGCCTGTGGCGCCGCCTGCCCTTTGTCGTGCTGTTGATTGCAGCGGGTCTGGCTTTTTACTTTTACCATGATCTTCTAAGCTTTGACGCGCTGGCGCAAAACCGTGCGCAGCTATTGGACCTGCGTGACCAGCATTACCTGCTGGCCAGCCTTGCATTCATCCTGACCTATGCGGCGGTCGTCGCCCTGTCGCTGCCCGGTGCCATCATCCTGACGCTGGCGGGCGGGTTCCTGTTCGGGGTCTTTCCGGGGTTCTTGTACAATGCGATTGGCGCCACGTTCGGGGCTGTTGTGGTCTTTATGGCCGCACGGGCCGGATTCGGGCGCGACATCGCGGCCAGGATCGAAGCACAGGGCGGTGCGGCCAGCCGGTTTCAGGCGGCCCTGAAGGACAATGAATGGTCGGTTCTGCTGGCGGTGCGGCTTTTCCCGCTTTTTCCCTTTTTCGTCGCCAATCTGGTGCCCGCCTTTGTCGGCGTGCGGCTGTCGACCTTTGCGATCACCACGTTTCTGGGCATCCTGCCCGCCGATGTGATCTATGCCGCCCTGGGCTCGGGTCTGGGTGAGGTCTTTGCGCGCGGCGAAGTGCCAAGTCTGGGCCTGATCCTGCGACCTGAATTCGGCCTGCCGCTGATCGGCCTGACCGTGCTGGCCATCGTGCCCGTGGCGGTAAAGCTGTATCGCAACGCAAGGGGCTGACATGGCACGCATCCAGGCGGATCTTTGCATCATCGGCGCGGGTTCGGCCGGCCTGAGCCTGGCCGCCGGTGCCGCGCAGATGGGCGCGCGGGTCGTGCTGATCGAAGGCGCCGCGATGGGCGGCGATTGCCTGAATTCGGGCTGCGTGCCGTCCAAGGCGCTGCTGGCCACAGCCAAGGCCGCACAGGCAGTGCGGGACACGGCGCGTTTTGGCGTGACGACCGGGGCGCCCGAGGTCGATTTTGCCGCCTCACGCGATTATGTGCAGGCGGCGATTGCGGCGATTGCCCCGGCAGACAGCCAGGAACGGTTCGAAGGGCTGGGGGTGCGGGTGATCCGTGACTGGGGGCGCTTTGTCTCGGACCGCGCGGTGCAGGCGGGGCCGGATGTGATCACCGCGCGCCGTTTTGTCGTGGCCACAGGGTCGCACGCCCTGGTGCCGCCGATTGCCGGACTGGATATGGTGCCCTATCTGACCAATGAGACAATCTTTGCCCTGCGCGACCGGCCCGCGCATCTGGTCATTCTGGGCGGCGGGCCGATTGGCGCGGAAATGGCGCAGGCCCATCGGCGGCTGGGGTGCCAGGTCACACTTGTGGCCCGGTCTGGCCTGCTTGGCCGCGATGATCCAGAGGCCGCCGCCGTGGTGGCCGCACATCTGCGCGCCGAAGGAGTTACCGTGGTCGAACACGTCGCGGTTGCCCAGATCGGCGGCGCGGGCGATGGCGATGTCCATGTGACCCTGGCCGATGGGCGGGTCATCAGCGGCAGCCATGTGATGCTGGCCATGGGGCGCGTCCCGGCGCTGAACCGCTTGAACCTGGGCGCGGCGGGGGTGCGGACCACGGCCCAGGGGATCGCGGTCAGTCCGGGGCTGCGCACCAGTAACAAGCGCGTCTTTGCGATGGGTGATGTCGTGGCGGGCGGGCGGCAGTTTACCCATGTCGCGGCCTATCAGGCCGGGATCGTGCTGCGCCAGGTGGTTCTGGGCCTGCCCGCGACAGAGCGGCGCGATCACATTCCCTGGGTCACCTATACCGACCCCGAACTGGCCCAGGTCGGCCTGACCGAGGCCGAAGCGCGCACCGCACATGGCACAAGGCTGACCGTGGCGCGGGCCGACTATCACCACAATGACCGCGCCATCACCGAGGGCCAGACCGCAGGCTTCATCAAGGTCATGGTCGTGAACGGCCGTCCCGTCGGGGCCACGATCGTAGGCCATGCGGCAGGCGAGATCATCAGCCTTTGGGCGCTTGCCATCAGCCAACGGCTGAAGATCAGCGCGGTTGCCGGGATGGTCGCGCCCTATCCGACTTATGGCGAGGTGTCCAAACGTGCGGCAGGAGCCTATTTTTCCCCCAAACTCTTTGATAGCCCTATGATCAAGCGCGTGGTGCGTCTGGTTCAGGCATGGCTGCCTTAGGAGGGCTTGGGTGGTAAAGGCGCGTGACGGTTTCTTCAAATCGCTTTCCGGGCGCTTTCTGCTTTTGACGGTGGCCTTCGTCATGCTGGCCGAAGTCATGATCTTTGTGCCCTCGATCGCCCGGTTTCGGGCCGACTTCCTGCTGGTGCGGCTGAAAGAGGCGCAGATTGCCTCGTTGTCGCAAATGCAGGGCGCGGCGGCGGTCACTCCGGAACTGGAGGCCGAGCTTTTGCGCACGGCGGGTGTGTTCAACGTCGTTCTGCGCCGTGACGAGCTGCGCCAGCTTGTGCTGTCATCGCCCATGCCGCATCCGATCTCGGTGACCTATGATCTGCGGATGGCGGGGCCATTGCAGTTGATCCGCGATGCGGCCCTGGCGTTGATCGAACCCGACAATCAGGTGATCCGGGTCATTGGCAATCCGGTGCAGGATGCCGGGATCCTGATCGAGATCACCATGGAAAGCAAACCCTTGCGCGATGCGATGCTGGATTACGGGCTGCGTATTCTGGGACTGTCGGCGCTGATCTCGGTGGTTACGGCGGCGCTGTTGTTTCAGGTGGTGCGCCGCCTGATGGTCTTGCCGATCCGCCGCGTCGTGCGCCACATGCAGGCCTATGCCGAGGCCCCCGAAGATGCCCGGCTGGTCATCGAGCCGACCGCTGGCGTCACCGAATTGCGCGTGGCCGAAGAGGCGCTGATGTCGATGCAAACCCAGCTGACCAGCGCCTTGCGGCAGAAAGAGCGGTTGGCCCAATTGGGCACGGCGGTGGCCAAGATCAGCCATGATCTGCGCAATATCCTGACAACGGCCCAGCTGTTCGCCGACCGCCTGGAAGGCAGCGCCGATCCAGCCGTGGCAAGATCCGCACCCAAGCTGATCAATTCGATCAGCCGCGCGGTCAATCTGTGCGAAAGCACCCTGGCTTTCGGCAAGGCCGAAGAACATCCGCCCCGCCTGACCCGCCTGTCCTTGCGCGCTTTGGTCGAGGAACTGGCCGACGGTGAGGGCCTGACCAGTGGCGGACCCGTGACCTTGATGAACGAAGTGCCGCCGGGGCTGACGATCCGGGCTGA
>JAYSWK010000367.1:0-1576 GCA_043718085.1 Rhodobacterales bacterium | reverse complement strand
GATGGTGGCGTTGTTGGGCATGTTGATCGTCTTGGAAATGGCGCCAGAGATAAAGCTTTGGGCGGCGGCCATCATATGGATATGGCTTTGCACCGACAGGAACCGCTTGCCGACCTTGCCGCAGGGATTGGCGCAATCAAAGACGCTGTAATGTTCCTTTTTCAGGAAGGGCGCGCCTTCCAGGGTCATGGTGCCGACGATGTGGTCATTGGCAGCCTGGACCTGCGCCTTGGAAAAGCCGAGGTGTTGCAGCAGGTCAAAAGTCGGGTCCGACAGACGCTCGGCCGGGATGCCCAGGGTCCCTTTGCAGAAATCCTCGCCCAGGGTCCATTGGTTGAACACAAAGCGGATGTCGAAAGCCGAGGGCAGGACCGCTTCGACCTTTTCGATCTCGCGTGCGCCAAAGCCATGGCCGATCAGCGAGGTGGTGTTGATGCCGGGGCAATTGCCCAGCGAGCCATGGCCGACGGCATAGGCGACCATTTCGGCGATCTGGGCGGCGGAATAGCCAAGCTTTTCCAACGCGGCCGGCACCGACTGGTTGATGATCTTGAAATAGCCGCCACCGGCCAGCTTTTTGAATTTGACCAAAGCAAAGTCAGGCTCGATGCCGGTCGTGTCGCAATCCATCACCAGGCCGATGGTGCCGGTGGGCGCGATCACGGTGGTCTGTGCGTTGCGGAAGCCGTAAGCCTCGCCCAGGGTCAGCGCCTCGTCCCAGGCCATTTTGGCAAGTTCCACAAGGGTTTGGTCGGGGCAGTTCATGTGATCCAGGGCGACCGGGGCCACATTCAACTCTTCATAGCCGACATGTTTGCCATAGGCGGCGTTGCGGTGGTTGCGGATCACGCGCAGCATGTGACCGGCGTTGCGCGCATGGCCAGGGAAGGCGCCCAGTTCGCGGGCCATTTCGGCGCTTGTGGCATAAGAGATGCCGGTCATGATCGCGGTCAGGGCACCGCACAGCGCGCGGCCCTCTTTCGAATCGTAGCCAAGCCCCATGTTCATCAAAAGCCCGCCGATGTTGGCGTAACCCAGACCCAGGGTGCGGAAGTCATAGGAAAGCTGGGCAATCTCCTTGGACGGAAACTGCGCCATCATCACGCTGATTTCCAGCGTCACGGTCCACAGACGCGTGGCGTGGATATAGGCCTCGGCGTCGAACTTGCCCTGCTTGTGAAAGGTCAGAAGGTTCATCGAGGCCAGGTTGCAGGCCGTGTCGTCCAGGAACATGTATTCCGAACAAGGGTTCGAGCCGCGAATGGCGCCGTCTTCGGGGCAGGTGTGCCAAGCGTTGACAGTGTCGTGAAACTGGATGCCGGGGTCGGCGCAGGCCCAGGCGGCGTGGCCGATCTGGTCCCACAGCTCGCGGGCGCTGACGGATTTGGCGACCTTGCCATCGGTGCGGCGGATCAGCTCCCACGGCGCGTCATCCTTGACCGCCTTGAGGAAAGCGTCCGTCACCCGGACCGAGTTGTTCGAATTCTGGCCCGAGACGGTCATATAGGCCTCGGAATCCCAATCGGTGTCATAGGTCGGGAACTCGATGCTGGTAAAACCCTGCCTGGCGTATTGC
>JAYSWK010000366.1:0-1578 GCA_043718085.1 Rhodobacterales bacterium | reverse complement strand
TCTCGCTGGCGCTGCGGCCTGCGCCGGTGACGGACCAATGGCTGGTCGAGGGGCCAGCCCTACCGGACCTGGTCGCGACCACGCAACGCATGGCCCTGATCGAGGCCACAAGCCCGCGCCAAGAGGCTACAGCCATCGCCATTGCCCTGCGCCAGGCGGTGGAAAATGGGCAAAAAGCGGCTCTGATCACGCCGGATCGGGGGCTGACCCGGCGCGTGGGTGCGGCTTTGGCGCGCTGGGGGATCGTGGCGGATGATTCGGCGGGCAGCCCGCTGGCGCTGTCACCGGCGGGGCGTTTTCTGCGGCTTGTGGCGCTTGGCCTGACGGGGCCTTTGACCTCGGACCAGCTTTTGACGCTGTTGAAACATCCTTTGGCCGGATCGGGCGCGGCGCGCGGCGCGCATCTGGCCCTGACCCGCAGGTTGGAGTTGCACCTGCGCCGCAATGGTCCGGCCTTTCCGCGCGCCAGCGATGTGCTGGCCTGGGCCAAAGGCGACGAGACCGCCCTGCCCTGGGCGCAGGCCCTGGGCCAGGTGGTGGCCCGGATGGGGCCCGCGGAACCTGCGCCCCTGGCGGAATTGGTCGATCGCCATACCGCCGTGGCCGAGGCCCTGGCGCGCGGCACAGATACCGGGGGCGGCGGTGCCCTGTGGCTGGAAGCCGGCGGCGAGGCGGCGCTGGCGCTGGTGACCACATTGCGCGCCGCGGCAGCACCCGGTGACATCCTGTCGGCGGGGGACTACCATCTGCTGTTCGAGGCGCTGGCACAGGAGGGCGAAGTGCGCAGCGCGCAGCGCGGGCACCCGCTGGTTGCCTTTCACGGCCCGCGCGAGGCTCGCGAAATGGGGGCCGATCTGGTCATTCTGGCCGGATTGAACGATGGAACCTGGCCCGCCAGCGCCGATCCGGACCCTTGGCTGAACCGGCGTATGCGGCGGGATTCGGGTCTGTTACTGCCCGAACGGCAGATCGGTCTGTCGGCGCATGACTTTCAACAGGCCATTGCGGCGCGTCAGGTCATCCTGTCCCGCGCCTTACGTGACGCCGAGGCCGAAACCGTGCCCTCGCGCTGGGTGAACCGGCTTTGCAACCTGATGGAGGGGCTGCCGGGCCAAGGCGGACCCGAGGCGATCCGGGCGATGCAGGCGCGCGGGCGCGAATACCTGGCCTGGGCGCGGGCCCTGGAACGGCCGACGCCCGACATGCGCGCCGATCCGGGTTTGCAGCTTGCCCCGCGCCCTGCCCCGCGCCCGCCCCTGGCCACCCGGCCCCGGCGCCTGTCCCTGACCCGGATCGCCACGCTGATCCGCGACCCCTATGCAATTTACGCGCAATACATCCTTGGCCTGCGTCCCTTGGACCCGTTGCGCCAGGAACCGCAAGAGAGGGATCGCGGCACGGTGGTTCACAAGATTCTAGAGATCTTTGTCAAGGCACGCCCCGAAAACGAAACCATGCCTCAGGCCAGATTGCGGCTTTTGGCAACTGCAGAGACTGTTTTGCAGGCAGAAACGCCGTTCCCCTCGGCCCGGATCCTGTGGCAGGCGCGGCTGGAGCGTGCGGCAGGGCATCTGCTGG
>JAYSWK010000365.1:0-4037 GCA_043718085.1 Rhodobacterales bacterium | reverse complement strand
TGGACGGGGCTCGAACCCGCGACCCCCGGCGTGACAGGCCGGTACTCTAACCAACTGAGCTACCACCGCCAAGCTGCCCGGGCCCGCCCGAACGTGAGCGGGTATTACGGAAGCGCCGCCCTGCCGTCAAGGCGTGCTTGGCAAAATTATCTTTGCCGCACGGGCGGAGCCGCGTCCCTGTCAGGCCAGCAGGAAATCGCTGGTGCCAATGTCCGCGACATGCCAGCCCGTCACACTCAGCGTCCCCTTCAGGCCGAATTGCAGATCGACCCCCGTCGCCGTTTCGACCACAACCATGGTGTTGTACATCTTGCGCGTTATGCTGATCAAATCGTCACTGGCTCCGCCGGTGTCGCGGAAATCGGTGATCGTATCCGTCCCGTCGCCCGCGATGAAAAGGAAGGTATCTATCCCTCGGCCCCCCGTCATCAGATCCGTGCCCTTCGAGCCATGGATGATATCCGCCCCCTCGCCGCCGCGCAGCGTGTCATTGCCTTTGCCGGATTCCAGGATATCGGCCCGGTCCGAGCCGACAAAGACATCGTCGCCAAACGTCAGCGACAGAATCATGGCCTCAAGACCGGTCAGCGAGAAGATCTGGTAGGCTGCGGCGACCGACGTGTGCAGGCCAGTCACAGTCAGCAGTGGCGCGCCAGACGAGGAAAAGAATTCCAGCGATGTCATCGTTCCGCCAATCGGGGTCAAACCGGCATAAATCAGCCCGGTACCAATCATGGAAAGCCCGTCGCCCTGCGGGTCCAGATAGGTCGCCACGATTGAATTCTGGACATCAGGCGAAAGGTTGTTTTCGTCCAGAAAGTCGCCGACCCTTCCATAGTCGCCCAAAGAATTACGATATTCAAATCTAGCCATCTTTCACCTCCACCAAATTGCGCACTTCAATCGACGCTATGTGATCGTCCCACCGGCTCGATCGTTGGTCAAGACATCCTCACATGGGGCACCAATTTGCGGCAGGAAATGGTGGGCGGTGAGGGACTCGAACCCCCGACATTCTCGGTGTAAACGAGACGCTCTACCAACTGAGCTAACCGCCCGCCTGACGCGATTTAGCCATGTGCCGCCCAATGCGCAAGCGATCCTGCGGGCAGAGACAATCTTTTTCGCCCGGCAGGTCCGGACACGATGGGCCATGCTCCGCTCATATCCGCAGCCGCGCGACCTGCCCGCTGGCGCCTGTTGCGATGCCGCCATAGTTTCGCCCCATCCCGGTCGCACAGTAGCGCCCGTACCGGCCATCGCGCCACAAGATCCGACCCGTAAAGGAGCACAACACCATGAAACGCAGCATTCTTGTCGCAACCGCCGGCCTTTTGGGCCTCGCGGCCACGCTGAACCCGGCTATGGCGGACAATGGCAAGGCTAACGGCCATGCCACAACCCATGGCAATTCGGCCAATGCCCATTCGACCCATTCAAGCGCAAGCACGGCCAGCACGACGACGCATGGCAAAGGTGGCTTGGCGTCCGAGCTCAAGGGTTTGAACGCCGTCAAGGCCAATCCCAACGCTCTGGAACACGCCAGCCCGAACAGCCAGGTCGGCCGCATCGCTGCCTACCGCGATGCCGCGCTGGCCACCGCGGAACAGCAAACCCTGCTGGACGAGGCCGTTGCGACCAAGGCCCTGCTTCCGGTTCCGCGCGCCGATCTGGACATCCAGACCGACATCGTCACCGCCCAGGGCGTCATCGATGGCATTGACGCGGCCATCGCGGCGGCCCTACTCGAGGTCCCCCCCGGCGATGTGGCCCAGTTGGAGGCCGACCGCCTCTTGGCCTTGGACGTCAAGGCCGGCTTCGACCAGGAGCTCGCCGATGCCGGGCTCCTGAACCAGGCACTAGACGACGCTCAGGTTGCGATCGACGTCGCCCAGGCAAACGTCGACGCCGGTCAAGGGCTGGAAGATGATGCCTTGTTGATCGCCTCTGGTGGGCGCGTGCTGTCGGATGAGGCCATTGCCTATATCCGTTCCATGCTGAACCTCTGACCCGGACCGTCGCACCCACCCGACCACGCTACAGGCGCCCTTCCCAATGAACGGGAAGGGCGTCTTGCTTTTCGCGGTTCGGTTGCCACGCCGGTTGACACCGTTTGTGCGATACCTGATGGGGATGCAGTCACATCGCAGTCAAGGGCGCAGAACAATGGCATTCCTTCCCGGCAGCAATTCGTCCGACACTCTGCACGGCACCGAATTTGACGACACGCTGACCGGCTATCTTGCCACCAATCTTTCCGACACCGATTTCAGCCCCGCCTCCGACAATGACACGATCAACGGCTTTGGCGGGTCCGACCTGATCCTGGGCGGCCATGGCGACGACGCGCTTTATGGCGGCCGCGGGGATGACAGCCTTTTTGCGGCGGCTATTATAACCCCGCAAGCCCGACCCTGACCCATGAAACCCTGGACGGCGGCGCGCGCGACGATCTTGTCGCCTATTCCTATGCAACCTCGATTGCCGATCTGATCGGCGGCACCGGCAATGACCTGCTTGACCTTGGCGGCCTCGGCACCACGCGGCTCAAACTGGATCTGTCCGATCCGGCTGCGGTGGTCGTGCTGGCCAACGGCACCACGGTCACGGGCTTTGAAATGCTGCGCTTCGATGGCGGCGACGGCAATGACCGCATCACGGGCGGCATCCTGAGCGACACCCTGTTCGGCGGCGGCGGCGACAACTGGCTGGCCGGTGGCAGCGGCAATGACAGCCTGGCCTGCGGTTACGGGGCGGACAGCCTGTTCGGTGGCCAGGGCGACGACTTTGCCTACAAACTCGGCACGGCCAATTCACTGATCTATGGCGGGCTGGGTCAAGACACGCTGCAGTTTTACGGCGGCGGCATGAGCCAGGCGCTGAACCTGTCCATTGCGCGTCCGTCCCAGGCGCAGACCCTGGCCGACGGCACGGTGGTCCAGGGCATCGAGGTCCTGATCCTTACGGCCACCAATCACTCCGACAGCGTGACCGGCGGCGCCCTGGATGACGAGATCTATGGCCAGGACGGCGACGATACCTTGCGCGGCGGCGACGGCAATGACCAGCTTACGGTGGCCAGGGTCTCAATCAACTGTTCGGCGGCAGCGGTGACGATATGATCGAAGCCGGAGGTTGGGGCGGGGCCGAAACGCTGGACGGCGGGGTGGGCAACGACGCTGTGTTCCTTTTTCTTGTCGATGCGACCTCCGACATCGTGCTGGACATGTCCCAGCCCGGACTGACTCAGACCCTGGCCAACGGCACTGTTCTGCGCAATTTCGAGGCGTTGGGCCTGAATGCCGGCGACGGAAACGACCGTATCATCGGCGGCGATCTGGGCAATGCGCTTTATGGCAACTGGGGCAACGACTGGCTGATCGGCGGCGACGGACATGATGAATTCGAAGGCGGCCAGGGCCGCGACACGATGAAGAGTGGCGGCGGCCGGGACGATTTCTATATCGGCACCAGCGATGGCGCGCGCGAACGCGATGTGACCGACGGCGGCGGCGGTCTGGACACCTTGCATTCCTTTGACACCCAGCGCGCCGTCGACATCTCCTTGGCCGACACCAGCCTCTGGCAGACCCTGGGCGACGGCCAGACCTTCCGCAACATCGAGGCGCTGGAGATGGGCGGATCAAGCTTTGCCGACCGGATCATCGGGGGCATCGGTCGGGATGTGCTGATGGGCGATGACGGCGACGACACGCTTGGCGGTGGCAGCGGCGATGACACGCTGGATGGCGAGTCCGGCAATGACCGGCTCTTTGGCGGCGACGGCAACGACCATCTGACGGTCTGGGGCGACCCGTTTTCCGCGCCCGGCGAGGCTGATCTTGTCGATGGCGGCGCGGGCGACGACCTGTTCGAGGTCAGCCTGGGCCAGCACACCCTGACCGGCGGCGCCGGGGCGGACAGGTTTCAGCTGTTCAGCAGCGGCGGTCTGGGCAGCTTCGGCCAGATCACCGACTTTGCAACCGAAGACCGCCTGATCCTGGGCCCTCCCCCCGGATTGCCCGGCGGGCCGCAGC